>NZ_JALKBB010000014.1:0-128975 GCF_023016025.1 Arenibacter sp. S6351L
AGATTGTAATCGCGTTGTGTCCGCTTATTACCTGTAATCTTTGAATGTTTCATAAATAAGTCGATTTTGTGTCAACTTATTTTAGGACGGGACTGATATAATAAGCAAAAGGCCGTCTAAAAACAGACGGCCTTTTTAATTCAATAGCATTATCCACTAGTAGTGAAAATGCCTTTTTTTTCTAAGCTTTATAAAATAGCTACCAATTCCAACTCAAAAGTAAGGTCCTGTCCTGCCAAAACGTGATTGGCATCAATAACAATACTTTCTTCCTTCACATCTGTAATTCGCAATTGGTTTTCTGTACCGTCCGGATTTTTTGCAACCAACATCATTCCTATTTCAGGTTTAATGTCTTCAGGAAGCTCCGCCTTCTTAATTTCATGAAACAATTCTTCCATAATATCTCCGTAAGCTTCTTCCTTGGGCACGGTTATCGTTTTCTTTTCATTGACCTCCATATTCACCAATTCCTTTTCAAAACCTGGAATAAGCTGGCCTTGTCCCAAAGTAACTTCGATGGGCTCTCTTTCCAAAGAACTGTCGAATATTTGTCCGGTTTTTAATTTTCCAGTGTAATGTACTTTTACCTTGTCATTTTCCTTAACTCTACTCATAAAATTCAGTATCTCTAATTTTTAATCTGACTATTAAGGTGCAAACCTATGGGATATAGATTTTTTAGAAGAATAGATTGTCCTAAAACCGTCAAAATTTACAATATCTTAACACTTTTTCTTAAAAATCATGAGTTTTCAACAAAATACAATTGGTGTTTTACTCCAAAATAGCCTGATATACCAAACTTCTAAGCTTAGCATGATCGTCAATTCCGTTGGTAGGTATTAGTTGTTTAAAATATACTACAACCAGTTCCTCTACGGGGTCTGCCCAATAAGTGGATCCATAAGCTCCTCCCCACTCAAAAGTACCAACAGAACCAGGTTCTCCCCTTTCTCCCACGTTTTTGGTAATGGAGAAGCCAAGTCCAAAACCTGAACCCTTTCTGCTGCCATAGGGAATGCCCCGAACATCAACATGATCTGCAATCATTAATTCTACTGTTTTTGGGGATAATATCCTGTGCCCGTTAAACTCACCTCCATTCAACATCATTTGTAAGAATTTAGCATAGTCCATGGATGAAGAAAGTAGACCGGCGCCACCGGAAAAGCTCTTCCTGGGTCCATTTACGTAATGGCCCTGGCCAATTCCCAAACCAGGATCGGGAGATCTTTCCAAAGGCTTGCCCTCATAGGCCATATAGGAAGTAGCCAGTCTTTCAGTTTTATTTTTAGGCAAATAAAAATACGTATCCACCATTCCTACAGGATCTAAGATTCTTTCCTTAATAAACGCATCCAAAGTTTTACCTGAGGCTTTTTCAACAATTACCCCTAAGATATCCGTATTATAACCATATACAAACTTTTCTCCAGGCTGGGCATCCATTGGCAATTTAGCCATACGCGCAACGGTTTCGGCAATCGGTTCGTTTCGGTCTGCAAAATACCAGTTCTGTATCCCGGCTTCTTCCCATTCTTTTTTTGCCGGACCATGACCATACCCAATACCAGCAGTATGGGTCAATAAATCCCGAATAGTAATGGAACGGTTTGCCTTAACCACATCGTATCCCCCATCATCACGTACTCTGGCTACCGTTGTTTCTTTCCATTCCGGCAAATATTTTCCAATAGGATCTGCAATCAGTAGTTTTCCTTCTTCCTGCAAGATCATGGCCGCAACACTAACAATGGCCTTCGTTTGTGATGCAATTCTAAATATGGCGTCTGTGGTCATCTTTTTCCCTGCCTCCATATCGCTTTCCCCAAAAGCCTTATGATAGATTACCTTACCCTTTCTGGCAACCAGCGCAACATTTCCAGCCATTTTTCCGTCTTTAACAAATTGGTCCAACGTAGTCGATAGTCTTTCCAACCTCTCAGAAGACATCCCCACCTCCTCGGGCAAGGCTGTTGCTAAATTTTGAGCCTGGGAATAGGATATTAATAATAGACATCCCAACAATAGTATGTGACCTTTGAATAATTTTACCATGGTTTTTGAATATTTGATTAGTTACTGATTTAAAGAAGTCCAAAAGTTATTCTTTTTTTTGATTTTAAAAAACGGTAAACAGTTTTCGCTTATTTTTTATCTAGAAAAGTAAGATCTAAGTGCATAAAAGGAAATATAAGTATGAACTTATATTTATGCAATGACATAAACTTTAAAAAAAGAGTTGTTGTATTGACCACTATAGAATTTAATGGAATTTGTATCCATCAACAATAGAAGCGTTAAGAACTAAATAGGAAGTTTGAATCGGGGAACATATAAACGGGGCCTCATTTACCCAAATTATGGCAAAAAACAAGGGTAGTACATAAATCCATACAAAGTTGAATTTATCTGCACTACCCTAAATATTATATATGTGCGCAATTCCATTATTGGAATTGACTTAGAAACTAGATTTTCTTTACTCGTACTGCATTCATACCTTTCAGCCCCTTTTCAAGTTCAAAGGAAACCTTGTCATTTTCAGCAATCTCATCTATGAGCCCACTAACATGGGTAAAATACTTCTCTTGGTTTTCACTATCGATTATGAACCCAAATCCCTTGGAAGTATCAAAGAAGGAAACTTTTCCATTTCTAACAGGGTCGAATTCCTCAACATCACTATCATCCCTTTTAGGCACCCCTATTTCTATGGTAGAGGCATCTATTTTTACTTTTTTAGAGGGATCTGGCGGCGTATCCGTTAAATTTCCGTCGTGATCAACATAGGCAAATTGGATACCAGGTCCATTTTCCTTCGACTCCAATTTACGGGCCTCCTTTTTCTTTTGTTTCTCCTCGCGCTTTTTTAGACGCTTCTTTTCTTTTTCACTTTTACTATAAGTTTGTTGCGATTTTGCCATTGTTTTTTTTAAAGTTATAAATTGTAAATCTCGTCTGAGCAGCGGTTGAAATACTAAACGAGTGTTTGAAAAAGAAAAATGAATCTAATTTTATCTACCCAAGAATTTAGTAGCAGCAATGGTGATTACAGGTCAATGCGCAACTCTTTAAACTTCAACAAATATAAGGCTAGTATTTCAAATAATTTAATTTAGTCCCCCAATTTTTTATCCCTATTAAAAAAAACAGGACATGATTTTCAGGATTTTGGGATAAAAAACAAGAAATTACAACTTCTGTATTAATTGATCCTTATAAACACCTCGCCCATTACCAATATTAATGGTGCCCTAGTACTTCCAATCCCTAAGCAATACCCGTGCTTCTAATAATAATCCCATTCATATAGTCCTCTTTATTAGATGATTGCCTTATTATTTTAGAAGTTTTTCTTACAATTCACCCCAAAAATGCTTAACTTCTAGGCATATTAACTCAAAAAACTCATATATGAAAAAGTATTACTTTATTGCTATGATTTTCATTTTTGGGATGGTTGGTTTTTCCAACGCTCAAATAACGGGATCAGTTTTGGATGAAGAGGGAACACCATTGCCCGGTGCATCCATAGTTATTAAGGGAACCACCACAGGTACAACCACAGATTTCGATGGCAACTTTACCATTGAGGCTTCCATGGGCGATATTTTAGTGGTTTCCTATATTGGATTCGAGACCTTACAGGTCACGGTCAATAATACCATGATGGATATACGTCTTACTTCTGGTGTGGCATTGTCGGAAGTAATTATCGTTGGTTCGCGTAATCCAAACAGAACAGCCACCGAAAGTACCGTTCCCGTAGATGTCATAGACATGACGGAACTAAACAATGTGGCACCACAGGTAAATCTAAACCAGATATTGAATTATGTGGCTCCTTCCTTTACCTCCAATACCCAGACCATTTCGGATGGTACAGATCATATTGACCCAGCCTCGCTAAGAGGATTGGGACCCGATCAGGTTTTAGTATTGATTAATGGCAAAAGAAGGCACACCTCTTCCTTGATCAATGTAAACGGAACCTTTGGTAGAGGAAGTGTGGGAACGGATTTAAATGCCATCCCTGCCGCTGCCATACAGCGTATAGAAGTCTTACGGGACGGTGCGGCTGCTCAATATGGTTCAGATGCCATTGCCGGGGTTATCAATATTATCTTGAACAAAAATGTAAATGAACTTACCACAACGGTCACCACAGGGGCCAATTTCACCAAAAATGCCAATGATCAAACAGGTGGCGTAGACGGAGCAACCACTAACATATCCGCTAGTTATGGCATTCCATTGGGTGATAATGGTGGATTTATAAACCTCTCCGGAGATTTTGACGTTCGGGAAGAGTATAGTCGAATGAAGGAATGGGAAGGTTCCATATTTAATGCCTATAATTCTGTGGAAAGATTGGCCGTGGGCCAAGGCCTGGATTTGGCCAATCTAGGGGATTCCGATGTTGTTTCGTTGGCTCAGAATCTTCAATTTTTAACTCAGGATGATAAAGATTTGATAAGTGGCTTTACCCCAGAGGAATTACATAGTCCAACTAAAGTTTATAGTGATGGCACAGTCGTTTTTTACAACCCATTATCCAATAATACAACGACCGAGGAATTGGCGGCCCGAGGGCAACAAAGAAGTGACTACAATATGCGGGTAGGACAGTCTGCCTTGCGTGGGGGTAGATTATTTGCCAATTTCTCCTTGCCCTTGGATGATATCGGCACTACTCTATACTCTTTTGCAGGGATCAGCTCGAGAACTGGTAATTCAGCAGGATTTTATAGGTTACCAAACCAAAACAGGACCTATACCCCAGCTTATTTCAATGGTTTTCTACCCGAAATCAACTCTAGTATTAAAGACCAATCCATATCTCTTGGAATAAAGGGGATGGTTGGAGATTGGAGCATTGACTTAAGCAATACCTATGGAAAGAATTCTTTTTTATATACCATTGGAAACACGCATAATGCCTCTATGCAAAATGCCTCTCCTACCTTTTTCGATGCAGGGGGATTTTCTTTTCTTCAAAACACCTCCAATTTGGACATCACTCAATTCTTTGACGACGTAATGTCTGGGTTAAACATTGCCTTTGGTGCAGAATATAGAGTGGAGAACTATGATATTGTGGCTGGAGAGCCAGCTTCTTATGGTCAATATACCAGTGCGGGACAATTAATTACTGTGGCTAGCCAGTCACCCTCAAGGGATTTTTTCGGAAGTGCTAGACCTGGGGGTTCTCAAGTGTTTCCAGGTTTTGCGCCAGGTAATGAACTTTCTAGGGGAAGAAGTAGTGTAGCTGGATATTTTGATGTAGAAGCTGATTTCTCAGAAGCGTTTTTGGCAAGTTTCGCCACCCGTTATGAAAATTACAGCGATTTCGGAGGTACCATCAATTTTAAATTGGCAGGAAGATTCAAGGCTACGGATAATCTGAATATTCGTGGAGCTTTGAATACAGGCTTTAGGGCACCTTCTTTACATCAAATCAACTTTAATTCCACCTCGACCATATTTGACAATCAGGGCAATCCACAGGAGGTAGGGACTTTTGCTAATAATAGTAGGGCGGCCAACCTTTTGGGCATTCCACAGTTGAAGGAGGAAACTTCCCAAAGTGTTAGTTTGGGGCTTACCGCCAAAATACCGGATGCCAATTTAACTATAACTGTAGATGGTTATTTCGTTAAAATAAATGACCGAGTTGTCTATACAGGGCAGTTTAGCCCTTCAGCTGATGCAGGTACAGGAGTGGACGACATACCAGCTGTATATTCTGGATCACAATTGGAATTATTGAATATATTACGACAAGCAAATGCTACGGCAGCTTCCTTCTTTGCCAATGCGATTGATACCGAATCCAAAGGCTTGGATTTAGTGGTAACCCATAAAACCGACTTAGGTGCTAATTGGAGACTCAAGTCAGACCTAGCTGGTACCTTCTCCAAAACAAAAAAGGTCGGAGACATAAATGCATCGGATGTTCTTAGAAACGCTGGTAAGGTCGACACCTACTTTCCTGAGGATAGTAGGGTTTATTTGGAAGAGGCCGTACCCAGAACTAAAATAAACCTTTCCAACAGCCTTACCTCGGATAAATTTATCATTTTCTTAAGAAATGTATACTTTGGTGAGGTAACCGAAGCAACAACAACAGTGGCCAATCAGCAGGTATTCGGCACAAAATTGGTTACGGACCTATCCGTGGGCTATAAAGCAACGGATGCCCTAACGTTTACCCTTGGAGCAAATAATTTGTTCGATATTTATCCGGACAGGGCCAAGGATGAATTTGGCAATCGTAGTGACGGACGCTTTGATTGGTCCCGTAGAGCACAACAATTTGGCATAGGAGGTAGATTCCTTTTTGCCAGAGTAAATTTTACACTTAAATAGGAATTGCAAATAGCATTCAAATAAATGGGAAAAGCCACTTAACAGTGGCTTTTTTTTATTGCTATCAATATGGAAGTAAACAGCATTGGTTTCTATGCCTTTAAGCTTACCTCCAACACTATATCTGTCTTTAATAATTTGGAAATAGGGCAAATTTCCTTGGCTTTTTTGGCAATTTCCTTAAACTGCTCCAACTTGATTCCCGGCACCTGACCGTTAAGAATTAAGCTTATTTGTGTTATACTCCCATCCTCAAAGTTTACCTTAGCGCTAGTATCCAAGTTGGTTGGTGTAAACCCGGCCTCTCCCAACAAAAAACTGAGCTGCATGGTAAAACATCCTGCATGGGCCGCTCCAATCAATTCCTCAGGGTTGGTACCCTTACCATCTTCGAATCGTGACTTAAAGGAATATTGGGTATCCTTCAAAATGGTACTTTCCGTACTCAAGGTACCCTTGCCATCCTTTCCGCTACCTTTCCAGTTTGCACTTGCTTTTCTTGTGAATTTCATACCTATTAATTTTAAGTTATTACATTCTATTTTTTACCCACTTTGATCCATGTTGCGCTTCCTTGGCCAACATAATTCCTTTTCATCAGGGAATTGGGAAACCTTACTTAACATATGAATGGTGAATAATTAAGAACACTAACCTCTAAGATATTAAATAGGTAATAATAATCCTTTAAATTTTACACAATTCCTTCAACTCGTCTTTTATTGCACCCATCCTAAAGTATTTTTTTAAGATCGATAAAAATTTTTATCAATATAATCATTTGATTATCAGATAAATAATTCTTCACCCCCCCCCCCGTAAGTCCGGGCATTAATGTTAAATATTGCTTAAAACGGTACTATTTTATACATAGTACTGTAACAATTATATCCATCTATCGTCTTCTAGTAGTAAATCAATTAATCACAATAAAAATAAATATCATGGAAACTCTAAACAAACATTTGGTAAAGCAAACATTGGAATCTTCAAAAAGTAGAATTTGGAACAGTAAAAGAAGGTACAATTAACAGACTACAATCAAAAATTTAAAAAAAAACAATTTAAACATCAATTAAAAATCAAGATAATGGAAACAGTCAACAAACACTTCGTAAAGCAAACAATGGAAAACTCTAAAAGCAACATCTGGAACATTAAAAGGCGTTTCAGGTAATTAAAAAAATTAAAACAACTATCATGAAACTATTCATTCATAAATCACAATCAGAATCAACAAATTTTCAGTTGACCGGGGAAAGTATTCTAATGGTAAATTTTAGAAGTATAAAGAAGAACCGTTGGGCCGAGCGCAGAATCTATTTAAATTAATTCCCATTATTCAATGGTAATAAGGTTCTATATTTAAAGCAGTTGATGTGGTAGTCACCTGCTTTTTTTATATCAGTATGCACTAACCTTTCACCTATTCCTTCATGAAGGATTGTAATATTAAAACACCCCCTTAATCCTCTTTTGGCGAATACCGGCTTGAAAACCTAGAAAACAAAACCAATTTTTTTCGGGTATTGATGAAATAGACCCCCGTTAAAAGCACTATAGCCGCAATTGTGGACTGAGTGGTGATCTGTTCATCCAAGAAAAACCAGCCCAGTAAAAGTGCTATAATTGGATTTACATAGGTGGAAGTAGCTACCTTTTCTGGAGAAACCACTTTTAATAAATAATTAAATGCCGTAAAGGCAACAATACTACCCAGAAGAATCAGGAACAACATAGAATATTGTACCGGACTGCTCCAAGTGGTAGGAAGGGTCCAGGTCTCCCCGATAAGCAAACTTCCTACCATTAGTATGATTCCCGCGCTAAACATTTGGAATCCAGTATTAACAAAATAATTCTTGGGCAGATCCGCCTTGGCTACAAACAAACTACCATAGGCCCAACTAACCATACAGAAAAAGATCATGACCATCCCTAAGACCGAGTTCTCCTGACTTATAACCTGATTTTGACTTACCAATAAATAGATGCCCAATATGCCGATTATAACGCCTACAACGGACATGGTCTGAATCTTTTTCCCTTCAAGAATCCGCATTAACAATAGAATTACCAAAGGCTGTGCCGCTATTTCCAAAGCTGCAAAACCACTGTCTACGTACTTAAGTGCCCATACTACAAATCCGTTTCCAAAAGCAAGGAATAGAAATCCTGCAACAATAGAATTCAGTAGTTGTTTTTTTGTGATGGTCAGTGGAATTCCCATGATTTTACAGAGCACAAAAATTAAAATTCCAGCGACCGAAAAGCGTACAGAAGCCAACATAAATGGAGGTAGTTCATGCACAGCAATCTTGTTCATAAGATAAGTGGATCCCCAAATCACATATATGGCAAAAAAAGCAAGTACTATAAGAAGTGTATTCTGGGATTTGGACATAAAAATAACTTTTCCAGTGAACCACAAAAGTAAGTATAACTTTTATTAATTGTGCCCATCTAGGAAGCCATGTCATTTTTAACAATCAACTAATCACTACAAGTTAGGAACTCAAAATTTAATCCCCTATGTGGTTAGCTATAAATATAGGCAACGGCAAGGCCTTCCACTATAAATTCCATACAATCTCCAGAACAACCATCAGCTTACCAGCTACCGCCACCGCCACCGCCAAAACCACCGCCGGAGGAACCTCCGCCAGAACTTCCGCTACTGGATGGGGAACTCACCATATTCGATTTAGTGCTTGCCATGGCATTGGAAAAAGATTTGGAAAACTGATTCATTGTAAGGCTGCTACTTGAAGTGGACGTATACCAGTCCGGGGGCGGTATATTCAGATCTCGAAACTTTTTGGCCCATTGATCAAACAAACCAAAGGCCAGTGCATACCCTAGGGTATTTTCAAAATAATGCGGGTCATCCTTCAAAAGCATTTTTAATCTGTTTTCCTCAGCTACCTTAATAAATCTTTTAAATCCCTTTAATTCCGAAAGCAATTCATTGCCTTTGGCATTCTTTTTTACCATAAATCGATTAACAAAAATCAGAATCACACAAAAGACTACTATTGCCACTGCTGCCAAAGGTCCCCAAAAGAATAAACCCACCAAGGTAAGTCCAATCGCCAAAGCAATTAAGGCCACATACATAATACCCTGCATTTTTTTTGACTCTGCCTCGTAATAGGGTTGCGCACTTTCCTTTAATTGGCTGCGCGCCTTTATCATCTTGGTATAAAAGGTATCCTTTAAACTACTCACCAGCACTTCCGTACCAACCACATTGTTATTATCACCAAACAACCCCTTGAATATTTCCAATTCATAGGAGGGTGAATCCAATGGTAAAGATTGCAGCCGTATAATTTTAGTATCCTTTGACCCAAAAAGGCCTTTTTTGGGAATTTCTTCCAATCTTATCAATCCTTTTGAGCCCCAATAAGGTATTAAAGCTATTAGGTCGGAATTGTCATCCTTATCGTTGATCAAAAAACCTACCATGGCCGGATCCAAACTATCCGGTGGATAATAACTGGTAGCAGCAATGACACGTTGGTCCTTACCAAATTTCCACCATACCCTAAAGAAAGTAAAAAGCATTATCCCGATTAAGAATACCCAACCATAATTATCCCAAAATGGCCAGAAAGGCTTTTCTTCCTTAACCGATCCTAGGGGAAGATTGATCAATACGGTAACACTTTGTCCGGGATGGGATACAAATCCCGCCTTGCTCGTTCCCGAGAATTCATTATTTGTATAATATAATTGCATGTCCGTAGTGGTGGTGGAAGTACCCCTATCCCCTGCGTACACAAAGCTATTTTCTTTGCTGGGAAACACATTGTCCGGAAGCCTAATGGTAAAACTGACCTGATGAAATTCGGCCAGCCAATCTTCTGGTTTTATGTTCCAATAAAAACGGATTTGCGAATCCTCGAAAAGAAAGGCATTGTGGACCCTATATTTTATCTCGTAATGTTGGGGACCAACCAGGGTAATATCCTTATCCCCAATTTTGATCTCCATGTTTTCCTGCATCTTTTGCACAAAATCGAACGGAGCATCAAATTTGTAATTGGGAACCTTTATCTTACTGATCCTTATCTTTCGGGTAGTTTCGTTGCCTTTGGAATCTACAAGGTCATATTTTGTTTGGATGGTCCTATAAATACCGTGTTTGGGGATTTCGAAGTTAAGATTGTAGTTTTCAACTACATCAAAATAACCTTCTTTATGGACCGTAATGTCTACAGTGTAATTTTTAACCGTAAAATCCTGGGCCAATCCCGTATTTATGGCTAGAAGAAATAAAAGTAAGTAATAGCTATTTTTCATTAAGAGAAATCTACTTTTACATTCGCCCTACTAGCCTCCTCTGCTTCAAAATAATCGAAATGTTGATATTTAAATAAACTGGCTACAAGCACCCCTGGTACGCTTTCCCCATAAGTATTGTTTTCCCTTACAGAACCATTGTAGTACCTTCTGGCACGCTCCAGATTTTCTTCAATTTCATTTAACTTTTGCTGAAGATCCAAATAATTAGCGTTGGCCTTAAGATCTGGATAGGCTTCTCCCAAAGCAAAGATACTTCTCAAACTTTGTTGAAGTTGGTTTTCTGCCTTTATCTGGGCATTGATATCTCCAGATGGGACCGCCATAGCCGCATTACGGGCATTTATTACAGCCTCTAAGGTAGATTTTTCATGTTTGGCATATCCTTTTACGGTCTCCACCAAATTTGGTATAAGATCGTACCTTCTTTTTAAAGCTACATCTATATTGCTCCAAGCATCCTTTACAAGGTTTCTAAGTGTGGCAAAGCGATTGAAAACATTTACAAGGAACAAAGCCACCAAAGCAAGGATTCCCAAAAAAATAATTAACGTAATCATGGTTTTGTTTTTTAGTTGTTATAATTATGGCTTCACTAAGTTACTTTATTTTTTTGTTCATACAGCAGGCCATTTATCAAATTAAAGTACAGAATAAAAAACTTAATTAGAAACCTTATCCGTCTTTATAAAGCATTTTACGCCAAATAACATAAAGGCGCTTATGAATTACTTAACATAGGTCAATGTACATATGCCATATGAATCCTAATTTTGAAGAAACAAAAAAAGATATCATGAAAACTATACTACATACAGCAGAGAGCAGAGGACATGCCGATCACGGTTGGCTAAATTCATATCACAGCTTTAGTTTTGCCAACTATCACAACCCGGAGCGAATGAACTTTGGGGTTCTTAGGGTGCTAAACGACGATACCGTCTCTGGCGGGCAGGGCTTTGGGCAACATCCCCACAAGAACATGGAAATCATTTCCATTCCCTTAAAAGGAGATTTGGAACATAAGGACAGTATGGGCAATACCACTGTTATTAAAGAAGGTGATGTTCAGGTAATGAGCGCAGGAACCGGTGTTTTTCATAGTGAATATAACAAAAACAAAAATGAAGAGGTTAAATTTCTGCAGATTTGGGTATTTCCAAAAACCCAAAATGTAACTCCCAGATACGATCAAATTTCTACACGTGATCTAGCCACTAAAAATTCCTTTTACCAAATCCTATCTCCTCAAAAAACGGAGCAAGGAGTTTGGATACATCAGGATGCCTGGTTTTCCTTAGGTGATTTTGAAACCGAAAACACTTCAACTTATACTTTAAATAATTCTAATAATGGATTGTATGTGTTTGTACTGGAAGGCGAAGTTGTGATTGGGGAACAAACTCTAAAAAGACGTGACGGATTAGGCATATGGGATACGGAACAAATTACACTTACCGCAACAGCACCCAGCAAGGTACTATTAATGGAAGTTCCAATGGCATAACCCCAAAACCCCATTAACCCACCCATTGCATTCTGCCTTTAAGCGAAGTGGTGGGTGGTTTATCGAATTTAGTATGACCACAGGACTTTATATTCTAAATTATCCCTAAATTAAGGGTACTAGTTTTATCCATAAGACCTGAGTTTTGAAAAAAATTAAACTCCTTCTTTCAGCTATCATTCTATTTCTCCTTGCTTTATCATGCTCCAAAGAAGGCAAAGAGGAACTTATAGAAATCGTGGTCAATGAAAAACCTACCGATCAACCAGACGAAGAGCCCGAAACGGAAGAACCATTGGTAGAAAGCAGTCCCCTCCCTGACAACCCCCAACGAACGGGGGATGCATTAGCTGGGTATGAATATTTAATTTCAGGGAATTATATGAGCTCAGGAGTTCCCTATGATGCGTTTTTGTTGGGAACCAGCGTAAATCCTGACAACCGCCTAAACAGAACCGGGGACAACGCAAACCTGCCGTATGACTACACCTCCATAACTGCCGCCAATGGAGCAAGAGTGGTTGCCCCCAATTGCATGGCGTGCCATGCCGCCACTATAAACAATGAATTCATAATAGGCCTTGGGAGCCATGACGCCAATTTTACGGTTAACCGGGCAAGCAATATAGCTTTATTGAATTCTGGCATCAGAGCCCTGTACGGAGGCGAAGAGAGTGCGGAATGGCAGGCATACGACCAATTTAGAAAAAGTATAGTTGCCATTGGCCCCCGGACAATTACACAAACCAGAGGCTCCAATCCCGCAGATAAAATCACCCAAGTGTTAATAGCGCACCGGGATAAAAGTACTTTGGTATGGCAGGACACACCATTGGTAGACATACCGGAAGAGGTGATTCCGTCCGATGTGCCAGCATGGTGGCTATTAAAGAAAAAGAATGCCATGTTTTACCACGCTATTGGTCGACTTGATTTTTGCAAATCCTTTATCGGTTCCAGCCTTTTGACTCTAGGTGATGCAACAAAGGCTGCTGAAATAGATACTAAAATGGTAGATGTACTGGCCTACATACAGAGTTTGGAAGCCCCTGAATATCCTTTTCTGATAGATTCCGACTTATCGGAACAAGGCAAACAATTATTTGAAAATAACTGCGCAACCTGTCACGGCACCTATGGGGACAGCCCAACCTACCCAAATTTACTAGTGACATTAAAGTCCGTTGGCACGGACCCGGAATTATCCAACCATTACACAGAATCTTCCCCTATGAACGATTATTTTATGGATTGGTTCAATTCAGGATGGTTCGGCACATACCGGAATAATTTACAGATAAAAGCAGAAGGCGGCTATATTGCCCCGCCCTTGGATGGCATATGGGCCACGGCACCCTACTTCCACAATGGATCGGTTCCTACCTTGGAGGACGTTTTGAACAGCACAGAGAGACCTACAAGATGGAGCAGGTCTTTTGATAATACCGATTACGATCAATTAAAAGTGGGCTGGATCTATTCTGTTGAACAGACCAAAGCTGACATAAACACCTATGACACTACTTTAAAAGGATATGGAAATTCAGGCCACACCTTTGGCGACCAGTTGACAAATTTAGAAAGATCCGCTTTAATAGAATATTTAAAAACACTATAGATCAATAGGTTACATATGCTCACTTAACCTAAATAAATAACCTGTTGTATCTTTCGTCAGGAAAATTTACCGAGCACAAGTTGATGCTTTCAGGAATCAAATAAACTTAAGAAACTTTTATTCTTCTGGTGGCCTACCATGAATATCTTCGTAAATAGTATCGAAATTTTGACGTAAATGCGTGCTTAATTTTTTATGATAGTCATCGGTTAACCACTTCAGAAAGTTATAGGTGCTTTTACTAATGCACTTGGCATAACGCTGGATTCTATCGTCAATATCCGGACCCAACATTTTGGAGAGCGCAAGGGCATCATATACATCCTCACTGTTTTCCACACAGATTCTAGCATGTTGGGCTATGGAGCGCTCCAATACCACCTTTGATGTTTCCCCATTTTTAATGGAATCCACATAGGTTTCCTTGATATCGAAATACACTTCCTCTGATTTGGCAAATTCTGCCCGCAATTCTTCAGGCATCTCCCATTTAAAATTGCTTTCCAGCTCTTCATCACTCAAAAGTCTATCTGCATAAAAATTTGGTGATTTAAAAATGGTCTGCCAATCCAAATCTGCCCCCCATGGACCAAAGCGATGGAAATTGTTCCCCAGGTCAATTACCGAAAAAGTGGATTTATTGTTCAAAATCCTGGAACCACGACCTATCATCTGGTAATACAAGGTCAAGGATTTGGTGGCCCGGTTCAAAATAATGGTATCTATTGTAGGTTCGTCAAATCCTGTGGTCAAAATACTTACGGATGTTAAAATAGCGTTAGGCGTCATGTTAAACCACTTTAGAATGGTTTTACGCTGCTTTTTAGTGGCCGTATTATCCAAATGGGCTATAGGATAGCCTGCTGCCCTAAAAGTCTCGTAAACATGAAGGGAGGTATTAATACCGTTATTGAAAATCAAAGTCTTCTTACCCTTGGAATGTTTTTCATAAGCCTCCAAAAGCTTACTGAGCATCTGGCTGTTATTATAAAGATCCTCTGAAGATTTTACGGTGTAATCCCCGTTGGAACCTACCTCCAAAGAAGTTAAAC
Source organism: Arenibacter sp. S6351L (assembly GCF_023016025.1). NCBI lineage: Bacteria > Pseudomonadati > Bacteroidota > Flavobacteriia > Flavobacteriales > Flavobacteriaceae > Arenibacter > Arenibacter sp. S6351L. The sequence goes on from NZ_JALKBB010000014.1 coordinate 14,858, forward strand.
CCATATTGTAGGAGTAAAAATCAGCTCTAGCCAAAAACTCGTTTTCAATTAGCGCTTCAATAGTTTCCCCAACGATCAATTCATCGTAATTGTCTTTCATGGGCAAATCCTTGTTGGAGCTCAAAGGTGTTGCTGTAACCCCCAATACAAAGGAATTCTCAAAAAACTTGAACAATTTTGTAAAGGAATTATAATGAGCCTCATCAATAATTACCAATCCAACGTCGGAAATATCCAGTTTATCGTCCTGAAGCCTGTTGTTCAATGTCTCCACCATGGCCACAAAACAGCTATACTCTTCCTGGTCATCCAGATTGGCCTTACTATCTACCACTTTATTGGTTACCCCAAAACTGGTCAGCATAGTAGAAGTTTGTTTACAAAGCTCTATACGGTGGGTCATAATGAGCACCTTCTTATTGTGGTGCTTGAGATATTGCCTTACGATTTCAGAAAAAATAACGGTTTTACCGCCACCAGTAGGCAATTGATACAAAAGATGATAATCATCTGGAGCAGTTTCAAATTTATCAAAAATCTGGTCTATAGCTCCTTTTTGATAGCTGTACAGCTCCTTATCCGTTTTTCTTTCTACAATAGCATTGGCAATCAAAGTCTCCGACATAATCTCATTTTTGGACTGCAAAACTAAGCCCTTTGTTGAGTGTTTAACGAATATTTTTAGAAAATTTAAGGATTATTTTTTTTTGAATATCATTGTCAGGACCAATTAGGACCTCTATTGAGATACATTATAGGATAATTTAAATCTAAAATCGGGCCATTCCATAACTTGAGGACCCGGGCATTTCTAGTTCTTGGCCAGGTTTCTTAGCGCCACCCATTGTTTGAGCATTTCCCTTGAATCCGTAGCCGGATAGCCCAATACGGTTTTCCCAGGAAGTACGTCGCTCATAACCCCGGAACCTGCCCCCACTACAGCACCCGAATTAATGGTGGTATGATCTTTAATGGAAGCACTCCCGCCTATTATTACACCATCGCCCAAGGTTACGGAACCAGCCAAACCACTGTGCCCGGCCATAATACAAGACCTTCCCAACACACAATTATGGGCTATTTGGACCAAATTGTCGATTTTACACCCATCACCCACTATTGTGGAACTAAATTTTCCACGGTCAACACAGGAATTGGCCCCAATTTCAACATAATTGCCGATCACTACATTTCCTATTTGTGGTATTTTCACCAAACCCCTACCATCCTCTGATGGCCGATAGCCAAATCCATCCGCACCAATACTCACATTGGTATGAAAAATACAATTATTCCCTATTATGCTACGCTCCCTGATTACGGTACCCGACCAAACTACGGTATGATGGCCAATAGTACTCTCATCAAAAATAGTAACGTTGGGATAAAGGATGACCCCATCTCCCAAAACTACATTTTTACCTACATAACTACCTGCTCCAATTTTACAACCCTTACCCAAAACTGCAGTTTCGTGCACTACGGCCCTAGGGTGTATTTCCTCCAATAATTCAGGTGGTTCCGGTTGAAAAGCCTCCAGCAATTTGGCCATGGCCAAGTCCGCATTTGCCACCTTGATAAAAGCCCTGTCCGCACCGGGCTGTATTTTTACTGCATTGGAAACTATTGCGGCACTGGCACCGCAAGAATCCCATTGTCGCGCATACTTATTATTGGAGATAAATGTAATTTGCTGGTCTTTGGCCCTGTCTATTTGTTCGGCACCAATGATTGGCTTGTTATACCCCCCTATAAGCTCCCCATCCAAGAGCTCACTTATTTCTGCTACGGTGAATGATTTCATTTAATATTTTCGTTTTTGTCCTATTGCTAAAACGTTGATTAATTTCCTGCTAGATATTTAAATATAGCGTTAAATATCAAACTATATTATTAATTTCCAAATGTAGCGGGCTTAAAAATTAAATTTAAAGATAAATATTTTTGGGTGGCATTGATTTCCCATCACCTTTCGAGATTACAATTTAGATCCCTTCCCAACTATTTTCTTTGAGACCTTATGTACAGTTGTTCCACCTTTTCCCGTGCCCAAGGAGTCCTCCTTAAAAATTTTAAACTGGACTTGATGGAGGGATCATGATTAAAGCAGCGAATATTGATTCTTGCACCCATTTCCTCCCAACCATATTGGGCCACCAAGGAGTCCAAAATGTCGGCCAAGGTTATACCATGTAAAGGATCCTTATCGTTATTCATTTATAGTAACACGTTAAATAAAAGTAATTATATATTTAATATTCAATTAAATACTATTTTCTTTTTTTATTTTTTTGAGAAAATCTTTTATCTCCCCTTGTAATCGGTTTTTTATATTTCTTTGCAATTGTCCTTTTATAGGATCCTCCCTGGTTTACCTTTTTATTTTTTTCCGCTTTCTCATGGAAAGCAGCCCCACGGGCCTCCAGTTCGGCGGCACTCACAGGATTGTTGTGTTCCAGATTTTTGGGGCGCTCCTCCGGTGCCAATTCCTCTGATATTTCTACCTCCTGCGGAAACTCCAACAACGGAATTTCATAATCCATTAATTTCTCTATCGCGTCTTTAAACTCCTCCTCTTTCTCGGTGTACAACAATATGGAGTTTCCTTTTTTCTCCGCTCTTCCCGTCCTACCTATGCGGTGCATATAGTTCTCCGGATAATTGGGGGTGTCGAAATTGATTACATGGGTAATTTGTTCCAAGTCCAAACCTCTGGACATAACATCAGTAGAAACCAGAATCCTATTTTTACCTTCATCGAATTGCTTGATGGACCTAATTCTATAATTCTGTGTTTTATTGGAATGAATTATCGCAGCCTCATCTCCAAAATCTCCCTTAAGCGCCTCAAACAACCTATCGGCGCTTCTTTTATTGGAAACAAAAATCAAAACCTTTTTATAAATGGTTTTATCTTTCAACAAGAAGGCCAAAAGATTTACTTTGGTGTAATAGTTTTGAACGGCATAGGCTACCTGTTCTATATTCTCCAGTGGAGTTCCGCTAACAGCAATGGATATTTTTACCGGTGCAACAAAAAAGTCCTCTATCAATTTGGAAACCTCCTCTGTCATGGTAGCCGAAAACATGATGTTCTGTCTCCTCTGTGGCATTAACTCAAAAATATTGGTAATCTGAAAACGAAAACCAAGATCCAACATAACATCCACCTCATCGATTACCAACTTCTTAATATCCCTGAGCTTAACGGTCCTATCCAGTGTTAGGTCGTACAATCTGCCAGGAGTAGCCACCAAAATATCACATCCCTGGGCTACTGCCTGCCGCTGGGTATTTATATTTGCTCCACCGTAAATGCCACAAACCCTAACGCTCATATATTTGGAATAAGCTTCAATATTGGCAACCACCTGCAACACCAGTTCCCGCGTAGGCACCAATATCAATATTCTGGGATTGATTTGTTTCGAAAATTTCAACTCCTGTAAAAGAGGCAACATATAGGCGAAAGTTTTCCCCGTTCCTGTTTGTGCAATACCTACTATATCCGTGCCGGACATGATTACCGAAAAGGCCTCTTGCTGAATGGGAGTCGGGACCAAAAAACCCAAATCCTCTATGGCATAGTGTAATTGTTTAGATATATTAAAATCCGAAAAAGTGCTCATCACCAATATTTTTGGACAAAGGTAGAGTTTATAATCCTGATAATTACCCTTTTCACAAATGTTGACAGGCATCAAAGACATAAGGAGATTCTTAATTAAAACTTAATTCCAGAGTTTAACTATTCGATTATTATTATTTTGATGCCGCTTACTAATTTAAAATCCAAAAAATGAAAAAAACCTTCCTTCTATTTACTTTATCCCTCTTTTGCTTTATCCGGACCGGATTTGCCCAGACTACAGATAAAATTGTGTCCCAAATAGTGTCCGAGGTCCATGGAAATTCACAACTGGAAACCCTGGCGCACGAATTACTGGATGTTATTGGCCCTAGACTGGTTGGCACACCACAGATGCAACATGCCCATGACTGGGCTTTGGCCCAATACACCAATTGGGGAATTGCCGCCAAAAACGAACAATGGGGCCAATGGAAGGGTTGGGAACGGGGAATTACACATATAGACATGGTATCACCAAGAATACAAACCTTAAAGGGAACCCAATTGGCATGGAGCCCGAGCACTGGACGTAAAGGTATTACAGCAGAATTAATGGTCTTGCCTACCGTTACCGATTCTGCTGAATTTAACAAATGGCTGCCAAGCGTTAAAGGTAAGCTGGTAATGATCTCGATGAAGGAAGCTACAGGAAGACCGGATTACAACTGGGAAGAATTTGCTACTCCGGAGTCCTTCTACAAAATGAAAAAAGATAGAGAGACCCAAGAAAATCAATGGACCCAAAATATGCAACGCATAGGGCATAACCGACAAACCCTTCCATTGGCCTTGGAAAAAGCCGGAGCATTGGGCATAGTAAGTTCCTATTGGTCCAAGGGTTTTGGCGCCAATAAAATTTTTGGTGCCAATACGGACAAAATTCCCATTATTGATTTGGAATTGGAGGACTATACCATGCTTTACAGATTGGTTGAGCATGGGAACCGCCCCAAAATTAAAATTTTGGCAGAGTCCAAGGAGCTCGGTGCAGTACCCACATTTAATACTATAGCAGAGATAAAAGGTTCAGAAAAACCCGATGAATATGTTATACTGTCAGCACATTTCGATTCCTGGGATGGAGGGACTGGGGCCACGGACAACGGAACTGGAACTTTGGTTATGATGGAAACCATGCGCGTACTTAAAAAATTATATCCCAATCCCAAAAGAACCATCTTAGTTGGCCATTGGGGAAGCGAAGAACAGGGATTGAACGGCTCCCGGGCCTATGTGGAGGACCACCCGGAAATAGTTGGCAAGGTGCAAGCTGTTTTTAATCAGGACAATGGCACAGGGAGAGTTGTTCAAATATCCGGAGGCGGCTTTCTAAATTCCTATGATTACATTCCAAGATGGCTATCCGCCGTACCGGATGACATAACCCAACATATAGAGACCACATTTCCCGGGATGCCTGCCGGTGGAGGATCGGACAACGCCTCCTTCATAGCTGCCGGAGCCCCGGCTTTTGGGCTTAGCTCCTTAAACTGGTCCTATTGGAACTACACTTGGCACACCAATAGGGACACCTATGACAAGATTGTTTTTGATGATTTAAAGAACAATGTAATTCTTACTGCAATATTGACCTATATGGCGAGTGAAGATCCGGAAATGGCCTCTAGGGAAAAAAGGATATTGCCGATTAATCCGAAAACCGGGGAACAATCCATTTGGCCAACACAACGTTCCCCGGAACGGAAAGGTGGATTGTAAGAATTTACCATAAATTTCCCTTGGGTTTATTAAAAATAAAGACTAACTTAAATTCCAGAATTTATACCAGATCTTGCATAGGTCTGTTAACTTAAAAACAATTAAATATGAATATCAATTTTGTATATGATGATGTAAAAGCCAGTGCCCGCCTAGAGGAGTTGGCTACCAAGAAGTTAGAAAAACTAGAAGATAAATATGATTTTATAGTGCGTGCCGATGTTTTCTTTAAAAAGGAGAACACTTCCACGCCCGATACCGGTTTAATTTGCAATATAAGGCTGAGTGCACCGGGCCCTAGATTGTTTGCAGAGTCCAACAACGCTAAATTTGAAGTGGCCATTGCGGCTTCCGTAGACGAACTGGAACGACAATTGGAAAAAAGAAAAGGCAAAATGAAAACCCATTAGCCTAATTTTCAGCAATGATAAATACTAAGAATGCCCCGAAAAAGAATTCAATCTTCACGGGGCATTTTTATTTGCCATCAATAAAACATAATTTACTATTGTTCAATTGTCTTCATCCTCAAATTTAGTATCTGCCAATGTTTTCATCAATCGGTCCGAAAACGGGTTTTTATATAAATCCTTAAGCAGTTTCTTTCTTTTGCGATCCGAAATATCCATAGTATCCAAAATACCACGTCTTCTCTTGGCCTCAACGATGCGTTTTTTCTTCAAAGCTATCCGGTCCTCGGCAGATAATATCATGTCCGGTTCATATTCCTCCAGTACCGTCCATTTTTCCACTTTCAGCTTTTTCGACAAAGTGTCACTCTCTTTGGATTGAGCATGGCCATCCACCGAGAAAAAAACCATAACAAGCACAATTACAGCGCTGTAAATATATTTAATCATATTTCATAAAAAGTGTCTGCTTAAAGTTATAACATTATCTTCACCTTATTGCACCTATAATCCGGTTTAGACCTACCATACATCGTGTTTTAAAGTGATTCTGTCGATTTTCACATAATCATTCTTTTTAAACCCCCTCAAAAAGCGGTAAAACACCCTTCTATATTCCACAAAAAAGAATGTCACCTGTTCCCTCTCCTGATTTAAAAATGATACTTACATTTGTGCCTTTAAATACGATAGTATATGTTAGTTTGGGGCTCATTTATTGGTCTTATCATTATTTTTTTGGCACTGGATCTAGGTGTTTTTCATAAACATGAACATGTTATAAAATCTAAGGAAGCAGGTATATGGACCGCCATTTGGGTTACCGTGGCCCTGAGCTTTAGTGGGGTTATTTATTGGCTGTTCTCCAATGATATTATTGACAACCCTACGGCGTTGACCCCAAACGATGCTGTTCTTAAATACATAACAGGCTATCTTATTGAACTTTCGCTCAGCGTAGATAATGTCTTTGTAATTGCCGTAATATTTAGCGCCTTTAAGATTCCTGCCATTTACCAACACAGGGTATTGTTCTGGGGCATATTGGGTGCTATCGTTTTCAGGGCCCTAATGATCGTATTTGGGGTTGCCCTTATTACAAAATTCGATTGGATAATCTATGTCTTTGGGGTTTTCCTACTGTACACTGCCTTTAAAATGTTAAGATCGGACGATAATAAATTTGACCCTAAAAATTCTTTCGTTTTCAAGAGGTTGAAAAAGTTTTACCCTATAACCTCAACCATTAAAGACCATGATTTCTTTGTAAAGCGTATGGGAGTCACCGCAGCTACCCCTCTTTTTGTGGCCTTGGTAGTCATTGAACTTACGGATATACTTTTCGCACTGGACAGCATCCCTGCAATCTTAGCCATTACAGCAGACCCTTTTATTGTTTTTAGCTCCAATATTTTGGCTATTTTGGGCTTGCGATCCATGTATTTTTTAATTTCCAGGATGCTGGAGAAATTCAGGTATATTAACTATAGCTTGGTGGTGATTCTAGCTTTTGTAGGTTTAAAAATGTTGTTTTCCCATCATATTGAAATCCCAGAGTGGGTATCCCTTACGGTGATATCCGTATCCTTGGTAGGAGGAATAATTTCCTCACTGCTCATTACTGAAGAAAAAGACAGGGAAAAGAGCTAGTTTTTATCCTGTAATTTTTGTGCTATAATATTCAGGGCATCCCTTACGGTTTGCATTTTGTCCATATCCTCATTTTCCAAACGTATCCCAAATGCATCCTCAACATCCAGGACAATATCAACTAAATTGGCCGAATTGATATTCAGTTCCTTGACAAAATTACTATCTTCTACAATAGCTCCAACCGAAACATCTTCGGGAAGATACAACTTAACGATATCCTTCAGTTGTGCAAAATGCTGATCATCCACCATTGTTATATTTCTTTATAATCATTAAAGATAACACAGGCATTTACATCTCCAAAACCAAAACTTGCTTTTGCCAATATTCCAGGTTTATGGGAAATCGTTTTTAAGGGTATTCTGGAAGCATCTACCAATTCCAGTATCTCCGGATGAAGGTCATGACAATTTCGATTGCCAAAAAACAATCCCTCGCGGTATTGCAGCAGGGAAGCCACGCATTCCACGCTGCCCGAAGCAGCCAAACAATGACCTACCAGCCCCTTTGTTGCGTTTATAAACGGAAAATCCTTACCGCTGCGCTCCAAGGCCTCGCTCCAATTTCTAATTTCTTCGGCATCTTTCGATGTCGCCGTTAAATGTCCATTAATCATATTCACTTCAGATTTTTCTACCCTTGCATCCTTCAATGCCTCCAGAATACATCTTTGAACCGCCTCGCTGTTAGGAGCCGTCATACTGCCTATTCCACGCTGTCCGCCACTATTGATTGCACCTCCCAAGACCTCCGCATAGATTTTAGCCCCTCTTCCCAATGCACTGGCCAACGACTCCAACACCATGGCTCCTGCCCCACTTCCCGGAACAAACCCTGACGCGCTGGTACTCATAGGCCTGCTGGCCTCTTGGGGATTATCATTGTATTTGGAAGGCAGTATGCGCATTGCATCAAAACCGCCCCAAATATACGGTCCGCTGTCATTACAACTCCCTACCAACATCCTTTCTGCCTTTCCTGCCCTTATCCTCTCCATCCCCATAATTACTCCTTCAGTGCCAGTAGCACATGCCGAGGAATTGGTGGTCACTTGATTACCACATCCCAAAATGCCACCGAGATAAGCACTAATGCCACTGGCCATGGTCTGCATTACAGAATTACTGCCCAAACGGCGAGCGTTATTATCATCTATTAAATAAATGGATTCCCTTAGCTTGTCTATTCCTAAAATTCCAGTTCCAAAAATAATTCCGCTATCCCAGTCGGGTTGATCCTTATTAGCCTTATCGAGACCTGCATCCATCCACGCATCCGTTCCGGCCATTACACCATAAATTATACCACTAGAGTTTAAGCCCCTTAGCTGTAATGTTGTAAAATAAGATTCCTTTAAACTTTCCTGTATTTCCGGTTTCCCAGCTATTTGACATCCAAACCCCAAATCGGCCAACTCCTGATGAAACATAATTCCACTTTTACCATTGAGCATTGAATCATAAAAATTGGCTAGGCCCACCCCGTTAGGTGCGCATATACCAAGTCCGGTTACGACTACCCTCCTATTCATATGTTGTTATTTTTTATCATCCCGGACAAAACACCCTTACAAACCAACTGAGCCCGCTGATTGTACATTTTAACCTCACACTTCAACTTATTGAAGCGAAAGAATAGTTTGCTCGATTTTACGGTTACCGTCTCCTGAGGAAAGACAGGCAACAAAAATTGCATCTCGGAACTGCTTAAAGCCACCTGTAAATCCCCTGTATTTAGCTCTTCCAAATTTAGTAAGTGAATCCCCAAGCACACCAACCCGATCTGGGCACAACATTCTGTAAGAATTACCCCTGGTGTAACGGGTTGCTCCTTAAAATGCCCTTTATAAAAAAATTCATCCTGTTTAAAAGTGTAACAACCTTCAAGGGCATTGGCACTCACCATATTAATCCTATCAACAAATAAAAATGGATTGGTATAAGGTAATTTTTTAATTATATCATTTATAATAAGCATATAACAATCATTTAATTAAACTATTACATTAAGCATATAGATTGAAGCAATATCCCAAACTATAAAAATTCCGGTTCTATTACCATTCCAGCAAAATCCGTTGGGCGGAGAATCCGGGCCCAAAACTCAATAATAAACCTTGGTCCCCTTTTGGAATATCCTTTTCCATAAATCGCTCCAGCACATAAAGCACTGTGGCGCTGCTCATATTACCATATAAACGCAGCGTTTCACGGGTATCCTCCAAATTTTTGCCCAATGCTCCAAACAAATCCTCCACCGTCTCCACAATTTTCTTTCCTCCTGGGTGAAAAACTAAATGGTCCACTTTTTCAATACTACTTCCATACCGCTTTAAAAATGGATGAACGATTTCTGGGAAATGTTCGGAAATCGTCTGCGGCACCAAGGGATCTAAAATCATTTTTAAGCCCGAATTGGTTAAATCGAAACCCATCATTTGTGTAGCATCAGGAAAATGATACATTTCCTCCCCAACGATTCTTGGTCCCTTGGCGTCTTCTTCCGATGACACCAACACACAGGCAGCGCCATCACCAAAAATAGCAGCACTGACCATATTGGCCATGGAGTAATCATTGAGCTGAAAAGTTGCAGTTGGACTTTCAACTGCCACTATGGCCGCCCTCTTCCCTGGGTTGGATCTTAAAAAATTACTGGCATATATTAAACCGGAAATACCTGCTGCGCAACCCATCTCCGTAACGGGCAATCTCACTATATCTTTCCTAAGATCTAGATCGTTAATTAAATAAGCATCCAAGGATGGAATCATAATTCCCGTACAACTAACGGTGATTATATAATCCAGACTGTCTGCCGTCCACCCACTTTTATCAAGGGCCCGCCTTAGGACAGTTCTCCCCAATTTCTTGACTTCACGCACATACACATTGTTCTTATCCTCAAAAGAGGTAGCTTCAAAAACCTCTTCGGGACTCATTATACTATAGCGTTTGTCTACGGCTGCCCCTTCAAAAATTTTAAGCACCTTACGCTGCAACCGCTCATCCTGACCGTACAGCCATTTCTCCACAAAAGGCAAAATATCCTTGGTATTCCTACAGTATTGTGGTAATGATTTGGTTACTGCAACTATCCTAGTCCCTTCCATACGGCTACTGTTTTCCCTTTATTCTTATTATCCATAGGTATCTAAATGCCCACCTCCAACAAATATCATGCTCTACATTAGGCAGATTAATGGAAAAAGCTACCAAATCCAATTTGGTAAATGCACTTTTTATAGAAACCAAACCATCATGTTTCGCAATCTTTGTTTTTATAAAAATAAGGCTAAAGAGTTGAAAAAGGTAATAGGACACTTTACTTCTTTGCAGATCATTTATAACAATACCCAAACTGCTCAGTTTTACAAATTGTTCCAGAAAAATGGGTATTTCTTTAGAATCAAAATGGTGCATTGTTAGGGTGCAGAGTAGAATATCGCATTGTAGCTCCTTTGCTTCCGGCGCTAGAATATCCAGCTCCAAGAATATTATATTGGAATATTCCTTATAATTTTCTTTGGCCAGTGCAATAGATTTGGAATTTAAATCTACCCCTATTAGATTTAGGTTTACAGGTTTATTCTTGTAAAACTCAGCAACTTTACCCAACATGGCCCCATCCCCACAACCCATATCCACAATAGTGTAGGAATTCTGAGGGTTTTCTTCAATTATTTTGTCAATAGCTTGCAGGGAAAGTGAAAAACCTTGTAAAACTGTATTGACCCTATTTATGTCCGCATAAACCTTCTGCAACAAAAGTGTATCCAAATAAGGGTCATCCATGAGCTCCCTATTACTACTACGTCTCTTAAAATTCATTAACACCGGATAATTTGTCCATGGGTATTCTTGATCAGCCCATTTACAATATAGGGAGAATTCGCTAATATCCCCATGGCTAAATTGGATAGCCTTGGGCTTAGCAAAACAGCTTGCAGCTGTCTGCCCATCCACAACCTCTTGGCAAACATATGCTTCCATTGGGTTTCATAATCCATCTCTAACTGGGACCGATTCTGAAATCCGTTTTTAAAATAAGCATGGATAGATTCCGAGGCAATTTTAGCGCTATGGATTGCCATGGCCATACCATTGCCGCACATAGGATGAATAAGACCCGCGGTATCCCCGCACATAATAATATGATTCTCTACTGGTTTTTTTTTATGAAAGGAAATCTGTCCTATAGTCAGTGGGTGCTCGAATAACATTTCGGCATCATTAAGAAATTTGCTGAGATATGGATTCCTAGCAATAATATTTTGATTAAAGCCGGCAATATCCTTCTCTTTTTTAAAGCTATCGTAAGAAACCAGATAACAAAAATTTACTGCCCCACTCTCCGTTTTGGAAAGCCCGCCGTAACCACCCCTGAAATTATGGATAGCCACTAAATTATCCGGGAATGAATCCAGTTTATAATGGGCCTTTACAGCTAACCATGGGGATTTTTTCTGAATAAAGTGACGCTCTAGATCTTTATCCAACACTCCTCTTTTTCCATAGGCCCCAATGACAAATTTACTAGTGTATTCCTTGCCCGATTCTACGCCGACCCTAAAATTGTCATTTTCATAGCTAATGGAGGTTACACTATTAGTAAAGACAATTGCCCCCAATTCTTTTGCCCTTTTATACAAAAGATGGTCAAAAGTATATCTACTAAGACCAAACCCTCCCATAGGCAATTTAGCCTTCAGGGCGTCCCCCTTTTCAATGCTCAGTAGCATTTCATTAAATTGAAATGTTTGTGGTAATGAAATTCCCAAAAACCCCAAATAGGGCTTCACTTCATTGGAAATATACTCTCCACAAACTTTATGATGGGGGTATTGTTTACTTTCAAAAACGGCCACATTATAGTTTTCCTTTCGCAAGTGAATGGCGGCCGTTAAACCGGCAAGGCCTCCCCCTACAATAATGACATCAAAATTATCCATCAACAAAAGGTACAGAAAATAAACAAAAAAACCCGACGATATACGTCGGGTTTTATATAAGGAGGTTTTATTTATTGTTTCGCCTTTTGAAGAGCTTCCTGTTGTAAAGCCTCATTGGCCACAATAACCAATTCTACCCTACGGTTTTTAGCCTTACCTGCAGCCGTACTGTTGTCGGCCTTGGGTTGCGTCTCACCATACCAGGTTGTTGTTAACCTACCCCCTGAAATACCATTGGTAATTAGGTAATTGGTTACAGACTGCGCCCGTTGCTTGGATAGATTTAGATTATAATCATCAGGTCCGGCACTATCGGTATGGCCTTCCACCAATATATTGGTGTCCGGATATTCTTTTAAAATCCCTACCAATCTATCTAATGTTGTTGCCGAAGTACCCTTAACCTCGGATTTATTGGTATCAAAATAAACGCCGGCCTCCTCATTGAAGGTTACGTTTATTCCTTCACCTACCCTAGTGACCTCGGCACCTGGAATCTCTTCTTCTATTCGTTCTGCCTGGCGGTCCATTCTATCTCCGATATAACCACCGGCAACACCACCTACCACTGCTCCAATGATAGCCCCTAAAGCTGTATTACCACCTTTTCCAACATTGTTGCCCAGAACACCTCCAATTACCGCTCCACCGGCAGCACCAGTTGCTGCTCCCCTTTGCTTATGACTAGTATTCTTTACTGCTTGACAGCTACTGAACGTAGCTAAAATCATCATTACGGATAAACTACTTACTATTATTTTTTTCATTTGATTTCATTGTTTAATATTAATCCCAAAAGTTCTTAGGACTGTACATCCTTTAGAACAGAAATCATGCCAATCCCGGCTTGCCCGTATATCGGCATGAATATATCTTACAGCTTTTATCCAGTTATGGTAGATCGTTTTTTGTAAATTCATAAACCACGGTCAACGGCTGCCCCTCCACAGTTACTTTTGAGGTCATTCTTAACTGTTGATCGGTTAGTTGTTCAATGTCCAATCTATATCCCAATCCTCCGGAAATATCCTTATACTTTTCGTCTATAAACTTAAATTGCAACTGACTGGCCATCCCGGGTCTATCCACAACAGACCAACGGATGAAGCGCTCCGCTCCATCACAATTACTACCACCTCCCAGCATATAACTACCGGTACTGTTATTGTTTCTAAAAAACCAGGTACTGCCTTCAAAACAGGTAGCATCGGAATCATTAAAAAGAACCGATTTAAATTTCCCCTGTCCCCCTTGATAGGAAACATTGTTCAAAATCCAGTTACCGCTCAAAACACTTCTATCCTGTCTTGCCGCCTTGGATACCGAACAGGAGGTAACAAGACCAGCCGCAAATACCACTAAAAATATAAGCTTTCTTAAATGCATAATTTTCATATTTATTATTTGAACATATATACGTTGAAAGTGGAAAAAAAGTATGATGCTCCGTTATTAATTTTGAAGATTTAAACTAATAGCTTCAGGCACAGAATACTCCAAACAACTTATTTTTTTCAAAGCTATTGCAAACGGCAACAATCGCTTTGCTCTTATAAAAAAATAATTGACTTTACCCCAATTGGGGCCAGGTGGCAATCAGTGGATGCCAGCCCAACTATTTCAGATAATGTTCCCCAAAAAAACAAGGGAAAGCATTGCTTTCCCTTGTGCATTAACAGCCAAAACTCTAATATTAAAACCAACAAACAGACTGCTAACAAAACAACATCATAATTTTATCAATATTTGGGTATATAGTTCTTCCTTTAATTTGTGGGACGCCTGCAAAATGGCCGCATACAGATTACGATACTCTTCATGCTTGTTTACATAGTATATATCGCATTCCATATCTTCACACTCGTGTAAATTGACCATAGAACTCTTATACCTGTAGAAAACGCCGAGATGCAATTTGTTCTCCAAGGTCAATTCTTTCAGGTTAGCTATCATATCATCATCATTCGACAATTTCTTGGCAATGTTGATCAAGGTTTCCAACTCCCTGCCATTGTTCACCAGATGACCTATCCAATTGTTCAACTCCAGAGCATCTTTTTTGGCAATTAACCTATCGTCCGAGTCATGCTCATAAAACACCTCCATCATTACAATAAAATATCAGAATTAATAGTGTTATGCTCTTGTTTTACATCTGCAACCTTAAGAGTCTGTTCTCCATTCCTAAACTCCCAAACAATATCGTCCCCTTTGGCATAGCCTATAACTGCGGCCCCCATAGGTGTTAAAATGGATATTTTACTATTCTTGAAATCACCTTGCGATGGAATCACCAATTGGAATTGCTTGGACCACCCATTAACTGCTTGGATTGTAACGATGGAATTGAACCTAATGACATCTTTGGGCATTTCCTCTTCATTATAAACCACTGCAGACTTCAACTCTTCGGTCAACTTTTCAATAGAACTCTTATAAGTATTATCCGTATAAAACCCGGATACATTTACCAGACGCTTTAATAGGACGAACTCCTTCTCCTCCAACACTAAATTTCCGTACTTCATAATTCTGTATTTTTTAATTTTATTTATGGAAATATCCCTCTTTGAACATAGGCCTTTTCTATTCTCTCAATAGCTATAATATAGGCTGCAGTTCTCATATCCCCATCCCTATTTTCTGCCTTCTCATATACCTTTTCAAAGACTTCCTTCATCTTCTTTTCCAGCTTGGCCAATACTTCCTCCAATTGCCATAACTCTCCGTTTCTATTCTGTAGCCACTCAAAATAGCTGCCAATTACACCCCCTGAATTACATAGGATGTCCGGTATAATTCCCACTCCATTTTTCAACAATATCTCCTCGCCTTCCACATCGGTCGGTCCATTTGCACCTTCCGCTATTAAAAATGCCTTGATCTTAGCTGCGTTCTCAGCTGTGATTTGATTTCCTAAGGCAGCAGGTATACATATATCACAATCCAATTCAAAAAAATGTTCCTTATCTACAGCTTGCGCCAAGGTATAGCCTACAATACTGCCCTTGTTGTCCTGCATATACTGGTACAACTTGGAGACGTCAATACCATCGCTGTTGGTAATACTGCCATAAGCATCCTGCACTCCCACCAGCTTAGCACCTTCATTTTCCAAAAAATGGGCAGTCCAATAACCTACATTCCCAAAACCCTGAACAATAAATCTCTTGTTCTTCAGGTCCACCTTTTTCTTTTCGGCCCAATATTTTATGTTCAGAAAAACACCATAGCCGGTAGCCCTATCCCTACCTTCGGATCCTCCGGAACCCAAGGGTTTTCCAGTTACCACATGCTGATTTTTAGATCTTTCGGCAGGCGATTTTGTAGACATATATGTATCCACGATCCAAGCCATGGTTTGTGCATTTGTATTTACATCCGGGGCAGGTATATCGTGTTCCGGACCTATGTTATCTCCCAATGCATATGTAAATCTTCTGGTAATCCTTTCCAATTCCGCAGTGGAATATTTGGAGGGGTCAATTTGAATCCCTCCCTTTGCGCCACCATAGGGCAGACCTGCCAAAGAGGTTTTCCAGGTCATCCACATGGCAAGGGCTTTTGCCGCATCAATATCAACGGTCGGGTGATAACGAAGTCCACCCTTATACGGTCCTAAAGCGTTATTGTGCTGTACCCGGTATCCCGTAAAAACTTCAACATCCCCATTGTCCATTTTAACAGGGAAATGTATCAGTAATTCATTATTGGTAATACTTAGTATTTTTCTAATATTAGTATTTAGGTTAATAATATCGGCAGCATTATTGAATTGACGCATCACGTTCTCCAACATGCCCTGTTTCGATTCTGTTTTCGACTTTGTAATCATAAATTTTTGTTTAGAATAATCTCACTTCACTTTTAAAAACCAAATGATTTCCACCAGGAACTACCCTTGAATCGGCTGATTCAAATTCATTGCAGTTCCAAATATGCTTTTTATTTTTTGTAAGTACACATGTTTTGAAATACTCACAACTTGGACATAAACTAGTGCTGTTTCCCATAACCGTGTATTTTAGTAACACATCAAGGGCAACTAGGGTGCCATAAAACCAGAGAGATACTTATATTGTATTCAAATAACTGAAAATCAATAGTTTAATTCGAATCAAATAATACTTTCCCGAATATTAAAATGGGGGATTTTCCTCATATGGGTAATTTTTACCCATCTAAAACAAGGGGTTTATTGGATTTTTTGACGCAGCGTTTTGCGATCGATCTGTAGAATTTCTGCCGCCTTGGATTTGTTATTGTCCGTAGCCTCCAAAACTTTTAAAATGTATTTTTTTTCAACTTCCCTTAATGGCAATAGGTGGTCTTCGGGAAAATCTATCTTGTATTTCAAATTGTCAGGCAAATTGTCGATTTCAATTCTTTTATCGCACATTATTACAGCCCTCTGAATTACGTTTTCCAATTCCCTAATATTACCTGGCCATGGATACCGCATCAAAAGCTCCAAGGCCTCCGGTGTAATAGTGACCAACCTATCTTTATATTCTACACCGTATTTTAAAAGAAATTTGTCCACCAACAAAGGAATATCTTCTTTGC
Organism: Arenibacter sp. S6351L; assembly: GCF_023016025.1. Lineage (NCBI taxonomy): Bacteria > Pseudomonadati > Bacteroidota > Flavobacteriia > Flavobacteriales > Flavobacteriaceae > Arenibacter > Arenibacter sp. S6351L. The sequence goes on from NZ_JALKBB010000014.1 coordinate 31,788, forward strand.
GCTCCCGGAGGGAAGGAACATTGATTTCCACAACGGTCAACCTATAATAAAGGTCTTCCCGGAACAATTTTTTTTGAACTAAGGAGTACAAATTGCTATTGGTGGCCGCAATGACCCGGATGTCTATTTTTTCTATCTTTTGGGAACCCACCTTTACCACTTCCTTTTCCTGCAATGCCCTTAACAATTTGGATTGTACGGACAGTGATGCGTTGCCTATTTCATCTAAAAATAGGGTACCCTTGTCCGCAGCCTGAAAAAAACCGTTGCGGTTTTCATTGGCACCCGTAAAAGCACCCTTGGCATAACCAAAAAGCTCGGCCTCCAAAAGACTTTCCGGAATAGCCCCACAGTTCACCGCAACAAACGGTGCTCTGGAAAATTTTCCCATATAATGTACGGAACGGGCAACCAATTCCTTTCCGGTCCCACTTTCCCCATTTATCAGTACCGTTGCTTTGTTGTCTTTCACCCTATCAATAATATCGGTCACTTTTTTTATGGCCTCGGATCTACCAATAAGCTCGCCATAAGCATCAACATTATTGTTTTTGGAAACTGAATGTACATTGGACCCTGCCTTGCCTGCGGAATTGCCCGTGAATGATTTTAATACCGCCTGTTTTAATTCCTCTTTGGTAAAAGGTTTGACCAAATAATCCAAGGCCCCCGATTTTATAACGCTCATTGCGTCATCTACCGAGGGATAGCCGGTAACCACTAATTTTGGCAACTTGGGATAATGTTCGGAAACATATTTGACCAACTGCAGTCCGTCCACATCCGGCATTTTAAGGTCCGTAATCAAAAGGTCTATTTTGGAATCCTTTAGGATCACCAAAGCCTCCTTAACAGAAACAGCCTTATAGGTGTGGTAATTAAAGGATTGAAGGTGTCTATGGATCAATTCCAATATATTTACATCATCATCTACGATCAATACATTCTCTTTATTAAAACCCATAATCTTAAATTTTCGGAAAATCAACGGTAAATATAGCCCCTTTAGGTTTGTTGGATCTATACTTTATTGTTCCTTTATGACTTTTTACAATGCCATGAACTACACTTAACCCCAATCCGGAACCCTCACCAACCGGTTTGGTACTATAAAATGGCTCAAAGATCCTATCACTAATTTTGGGATCTATACCCGGACCTTCATCCGTGATGCTTATTTCTATATTTCTGTCGGTTTCCTTTACGGCTATTTTAATCTTGCCCTTAACTGGGGAAAAATAAATGGCATTGAGCACCAAATTAAAAATTACCTGTGTCAACTGAATCGTATCTACCCGTAGAAAAATGGGTTGGTCACTTAAATTGAGTTCGTGAACAATTTTCTTTTTCTTTAAGCTGGGTTCCATTAAATTAACAGCGTTGGCAATTATAGGGCCTATGTTGACCAATGACATTTGCTGGGGCATTTCACAGGCAAAGAACATAAGCTTTTTAACCACTTCCCTAGAAAATATAGCACTATTTATAATTTTATCAACATCCTTGGAGGCTTGGGTATCCTGAGTTATCCTAGTTTTCAATAATTCGGCAAATCCTAGGATATTCGCCAAGGGAGTATTTAGTTCATGGGCGATTCCGGCAGTAATCTCACCTAAAATACCAAGGCGGTCGGCCCTCTCCATTTTCCGTTTTATAATTATCTCGTTGTCCTTGATCTGTTTTCTTTCCAAAAGATTACCGACCTCCAAACACACATTTCGAAGCAATTTTTCTTCTTCCTTCAAAAAATCATCTTCGCTATATTTTGGCCGCGGATAGGCCACTTGTATCTCACCTACCTTTTTATTAAAAACCTTTACACTGGACTCCAGGGACACAGGATTATCCGGAAAGTCTGTCGTAACTATATTGTACTGGTCCGATGTGAGTTTCACTTGGGCAGCGTCACTAAAAAGCCAAGCTTTTTGTAAACAATGCATAATTCCCTTTAGGGCGTCTTCAACCTGGTCATAATCGCAATTAACGATTATTGAGGTTACTTCATACAAACAAGTAAGCTCTTTTATACGCTCCTTAAGTTTTTCTTCCGCTGTAATCATATGCATATTAATCCATTTTAATTTTCGCGAGATATTTAATAGGATATCAAATTTAAAAGCTCCTGTGCGAATCTTGCTTTGGGCAAATAATTGTTTTCCAAATTTTTCGCAAAGGGAATGGGGGTTTCCAAACTGGCAACCCGTTTTACGGGTGCATCCAAGTACTCAAAACAGTTCTCCACCACCAAGGCGGAAATGTCACTGCCCACTCCCCCAAACAAACTATCCTCCTGTAAGATAATAAGTTTCCCTGTTTTTTTTACAGAGGCATAAATTGCATCCATGTCCATGGGTTGCAACGTCCTTAAATCAATCATATCGGCCTTTATATCCGGATTATCATTTAGTGCCTCCAAGGCCCAATGTACACCCAAACCATAGGAAACTACAGTAATATCCGTGCCCTCCCTCATTAGGGACGCCTTGCCGAATGGCAAAGTATAATAATCCTCGGGCACGTCTTGGTAAATATTCCTGTAAAGCCCTTTGTGTTCAAAAAACAATACCGGATTGGGATCATTTATGGCAGTGGCCAAAAGACCTTTCGCATCATATGGGAAGGCCGGATAGACCACTTTTAACCCCGGAGTTTTTGTAAACCAGGCCTCGTTGGTCTGTGAATGAAAAGGTCCTGCCCCCATCCCTGCCCCACAGGGCATCCTTATTACAACATCTGCATGCTCTCCCCAACGGTAATGCACCTTGGCCAAATAGTTTACAACGGGGTTAAATCCAGTACTTACAAAATCCGCAAACTGCATTTCCACTACCGATTTTATTCCGTTTATAGAAAGACCCATTGCAGCAGAAACTACTGCCGACTCACATATAGGGGTATTTCTGACCCGGTCTTTCCCAAAGGCTTCCACAAAACCCTCGGTAATCTTGAATACTCCGCCATAACCTGCAATATCCTGCCCCATTACCACCAAGTTTTTATGCCTTTCCATAGACTGTTTTAAACCCTGGGAAACCGCATCGACCAACCTAATATTTTTGGTTATGGAATTATGGTTAATTTGCTGATAATCAAAATCTTTATAAACATCCTTTAATTCCTTTGTTTCATCTACTTCTACCTCATTCTCCACAAAGGCCTTTTTAAGATCGTAGTCAATTTCAGCATATATTTCATTTTTAAAGGTCTCTATCAAATGGGGTGAAAGAATCTTTTCCTCCAAAAGAAAATTTTCAAAATTTACAATGGGATCCTTTTCCTCCCAGGTGTCCAATAATTGTTGTGGGACATATTTGGTACCACTGGCCTCCTCATGGCCACGCATCCTGAAAGTTTTAAATTCCAACAATACAGGCCTAGGATTTTTCCGCATACTCTGACAAATAAAATCGACCTGGGAATACACTTCCAAAATATTGTTGCCCTCCAAAATATGCGATTCCATTCCATAACCTATTCCCTTATCCGCCAAATTTTCACATCTGTATTGCTCATTGGTTGGGGTAGACAAGCCATAACCGTTGTTCTCGATACAAAACAGAACAGGCAAATTCCATACCGCAGCGAGATTTAAGGCCTCATGGAAATCGCCCTCACTGGTACCCCCCTCTCCCGTAAAGACAGCAGTTACCTTATTATTCTGTTTCAGAAGGTCTGCAAGTGCTATTCCATCGGCCACCCCCAATTGGGGGCCTAAGTGGGAAATCATCCCTACAATTTTATATTCTTGGGTTCCAAAGTGAAAACTTCTGTCCCTACCATTGGTAAAGCCGCTGCCTTTACCCTGCCATTGGGAGAAAAGCCGGTGCAATGGTATATTTCTAGAGGTAAAAACACCTAGATTGCGGTGCATGGGCAAAATGTATTCATCTGGCCTTAAGGCACTGGTAACCCCTACCGCTATTGCCTCCTGTCCTATGCCGCTAAACCATTTGGTTATTTTTCCCTGACGTAGGAGAATCAACATTTTCTCCTCTATCAAACGTGGTTTTAGCATCCGTTGATAAAGTTTCAATTGCATGGCCTTATCAACACTATCTCCTTTATATTGCATGTTATGTTTTTATTCTTTTTGGCTTAAATAATTTATAAATGTAACAAAACGGAAAAACAAAGTCGAATAATATTTCAAGAAGATTGGCCATATTTATTAACTTTGATTTTATTAATAATTATGATGATGACTGCAATACCAAGTGTAAATCTTGAAGATTTTATATCCGACGATAACAAAAGAAAAGAAAAATTCATTAAAGAGATAGGAAGTGCCTTCGAGAATATTGGATTCGTAGCATTAAGTGGTCATTTTTTGTCCGAAAAATTAGTGGATGATCTCTATTCTGAAATCAAAAATTTTTTTAACCTACCACAAGAAGTCAAGGATAAATATGAAATTCCTGGGATAGGGGGACAAAGGGGATATACTTCTTTTGGAAAAGAACATGCCAAGGGCAAAAAGGAAGGCGATCTAAAGGAATTTTGGCATTTTGGACAGTATGTGGAAAATAATCCGAAATTGGAAAAGGAATATCCTGCCAATGTAGAGGTCCAAGAATTGGGCAATTTTAATGCTACCGGTAAGGAAACCTATAAAATGTTGGAAAAAACGGCAAAATTTGTTTTGCGAGCACTTGCCCTTCATTTGGACCTTGAGGAAACCTATTTTGACGATTATATTAAAAATGGAAATTCCATTTTAAGGCCAATACATTATCCCCCTATTCAACAAGAACCTAAAAATGCCGTTAGGGCTGCGGCCCATGGGGATATTAATTTAATTACCCTATTAATGGGAGCACATGGAAAGGGACTTCAGGTAATGAACCACGACGGGGAGTGGGTAGATGCAATTGCTCAGCCGGATCAATTGATGATCAACGTAGGGGATATGTTATCACGTTTAACCAACAATAAATTAAAATCCACCATACACCAGGTGGTTAATCCCCCCAAGGAACTATGGGGTACCTCCAGGTATTCCGTACCGTTTTTTATGCATCCCATTAGCGAAATGCCTTTAAATTGTTTAGAGAATTGTGTTGATAAGGACCATCCAAAACAATTTGAAGATATTACCGCTGGAGAGTTTTTGCATGAAAGACTGATCGACTTAGGCTTAATTACGAAGTAGATCAGAATTGGTTCAAGCTTAATTATTGCCTATGGAATTGAACAATCTTTAGTATTAACAATTTAACCCTGGACACTATGAAAAAAGTAATTTCACCAATTGTATTATTGGCGGTTTTAGCATTTGGAGTAGTTAAATCTACACTTACAGATGCCGAAAGGGAATTTGCCGTAAAGGAAATGACAAAATCCCATGATCATTTTTTAAACACATTGGAGGGCTTAAATGAAGCGCAACTCAATTACAAGGTAACGGATGATTCTTGGTCCATTGCGGAATGTGCAGAGCATATAGCAATTTCTGAAAACATGATCTTTGGTATGCTTCAAGGTACTTTGGCCAAGGAGCCAGACCCTTCCAAGCGCTCAGAAGTAAAAGTTTCTGATGAAGGACTAATAGCCATGATAGAAGACCGCAGCAACAGAGTAAAAACTAGTGAGGCTTTTGAACCATCTGGGAAATATGGCAGTTTTGAGGAAACGGTAGAGGAATTTAAATCCAAGAGGAAAGAACATATAGAATATGTTAAAAGCACACAGGATGACCTACGAAACCATTACCAACAACTTCCTTTTGGAACCGTTGATGCCTATCAAATACTTTTGTTTATGTCCGGCCATACGGAAAGGCATATAAAACAAATGGAGGAAGTAATGGACGACGAGGACTTTCCAATGGATTAATTAACACCCAAATCAAAATGACCCATTCCAACCAAAATCCCAATTTATGAAGGATGGGTTTTGATTTTGGCGCTGATATACTATTTTAGCATAATTTTTAAAATTTACAATGGACTTAAAGGATCAATTGAAGAATCTATTTCCGGATCATAAACCAACGGAGGAAGAGCCGAAAAAAGATGTTGAAAATGAAATTTGGTTGCAGGAAGAACCTATTATATGCAAGTATGAAAAAAGAAAGGGAAAACCAACAACCATTTTAGAAGGGTATACCGGAGCCGACGAAGATTTTAAAAAATTGGCCAAGGAGCTTAAGACCAAACTTAGCGTAGGCGGAAGTTTTAAGGACGATTCTATAATCATTCAAGGAGATTATAGAGATAAAATAATGAAAATATTACAGGAAAAAGGATTTAAAGTAAAACGCGTTGGAGGTTAGATTTTTGTTAATTATTTTTTGATATTAAGATAAAACACTACATTTATTAGCCACAACCTAAACCACCATTACAATGAGTTCCCAATTACACATAACAAACGGTGATATACTCACCAACAAATTAAGCACCCTTAAATTGGAAGGGGATATTATTACCTGGCGCGAAATGTTATGTGAAGGTAAGACCGAAACCAATGTTGGCAGCGAATCATTTTGGAAAACCAGGTTCGAATTTTTGAATAAAAACTACAAGGTTTCCAAATCGTGGTTTATTGATAAAACTTTAAAAGAATACCGCACCCTTTGTAATCACAAACAGGAAGATCGTATCGTACTTTGGTTCGATTTCGACCTTTTTGATCAGGTTAATATGTTAGCGGTGATAAGTTGGTTAAAGACCCATAGGCCTTATGCCGAAATTTCCTTGGTATCCAGTGAAGAAGAAGAGAATTCCATTAATATATTAGGGCTAGGAGAATTAACAGATGAACAACTACGCAAATTATACACTAATCGCACTCTTTTAACGCAGGACGATATAGAATACGCCGATTATGTTTGGCAGTTGTACTGTAGTGACAACCCTATTAGATTAGAGAACCTTAAGGATTTTGACAGTTTTCAATTCTCACACCTTTCCGGTGCTATTGAAGCCCATTTAATGCGTTTCCCAACCATTAGAAATGGTCTCAATGAAGTGGAAAATAATATTTTACGCTTGGCACGCAGCGCCAAACCAAAGACTAAGATAGAATTACTGAACACGGTTTTAAGAAATCAGGGGCGTTATGGTTTTGGTGATACCCAATACGAGCGGGTAATAACCAAGCTAAAACCTCTTTTTACCAATTTCAGCCCTGTTAAACTTTCAAAAAAAGGTATGGAAATCCTGGAAGGAAAAACCAGTTATTATTCCTGTATCCAAGAAAATGATGCCTATTTGGGCGGAGCATTAAAATATAATTTCCTTTATAACTCTGAAACGAACCGCATACTAAAATTGTAAAATGAAAATTGGTTCTTCAGAGCTAATCCTAAACGCAGACCATAGCGTATACCATCTTAATTTATTTCCTCAAGACCTAGCAGATACCGTAATCACCGTTGGAGACCCCGATAGGGTAAAGCGCGTTTCCCAGTATTTTGATAAGATCGACTTAAAAAAAGGAAAGCGGGAATTCCTAACCCATACCGGATGGCTGAACAATAAGCGCATTTCGGTAATTTCTACAGGTATCGGCACAGACAATATAGACATCGTCCTCAATGAGCTGGATGCCTTGGTCAATATTGATTTTGAAACTAGGACTATAAAAAAAGATAAAACCCGCTTGGATATTATTCGGATAGGCACTTCCGGAGCCATTCAGCCCGATATTCCCTTAGATTCTTTTTTGTTGAGCGAATACGCCATTGGCCTGGATAGTCTTTTGCACTTTTACAACAGTGCCCATATTCAACACCCGGAGATTCAGCAAGCATTTTTAAAACACACCAATTGGCTAAAAGATAAGTCCAACCCCTATGTTGTAGAATACGACAAAACTTTGGGAGCCCAGTTCATCTCGGACAAAATGCAACTTGGATTTACCGCTACCAATGTTGGGTTCTATGGTCCCCAGGGTAGAATTTTACGTTTAAAATTGGAAGATGAAAATATGAATGCCAAACTGGCCAGTTTTAATTATAATGATAAGCGTATCACCAATCTGGAAATGGAAACCTCCGGAATTTATGGCTTGGCAAAGTTATTGGGACACAGGGCTGTTTCCTTAAACTGTATTGTGGCAAACAGGCCCAATGGACAGTTTTCATCAAGACCGGATTTGGCGATAGACGAACTTATTAAATATGCCTTGGACAAGATAGCTTAAAGTTTTAACAGCCAAAAAGATAAACAACTGACTATAAGTGCTTTGATATGTGTTATTTAGAAGAAAAGTTAAAAACAATAATCCTACCCGCACTCTTAATTAGTTGGCAAACCAGATAAAAACAATTGATTTGAAAAATGTAAATATCATAGGTGTTCCCGAACACTTTAATTTTCCCTGGCAATTAGCTATAGAAGAAGGGGCTTTTGAAGCTAGGGGCATAAACTTGCAATGGAAAGATATTCCCGAAGGAACCGGTAAAATGGCACAATTATTAAAGGAAAATGAAACCGATCTGGCCATTATCCTTACCGAAGGAATTGCAAAAAGTATTAGCGAAGGGAATCCTTCAAAAATTGTTCAGGAATACATAGCTACTCCCCTCTTATGGGGTATTCACGTAGCTGCCAAAAGCAATTACAAGACCTTGGCCGATATAAAAAACAAAACCGCGGCCATAAGCCGATATGGCAGTGGCAGCCATTTGATGGCCTACGTAAATGCCCAAAAAGAGGGTTGGGACACTAAGGATCTAAAATTTGAGGTAATCAATAATCTAGATGGTGCGGTGGCCTCTTTAACAGAAGGTAGGTCGGATTATTTTATGTGGGAAAGATTCACCACAAAACCGTTGGTGGACCAAGGCATATTTAGAAGAATTACAGATTGCCCCACCCCATGGCCTTGCTTTGTTATTGCCGCCACGGATAAATTTATAACTGAAAATCCCGGAACCTTGGGCCATATACTGGAAATCATCAACATATATACCTCCGATTTTAAACGGATTCCCAGCATAGATCGTACTTTGGCCAATACTTACAACCAGCAGTTGGAAGATATCAAGCATTGGCTATCCCTAACGGAATGGGGGCAAAATAATATCAGCAAAAAGAATTTGGAATTGGTACAAAATACCTTAAAGGACTTAAAGCTTATTGAGAGGATAATGCCTAGTACAGAGATAATTTACTAGAATAGTTTACGTAAACTCAGTATTTTTCGATTTACATCCTAGCTAACCTCTAGTCGTAAAAATAAGACTGAATTATGCTTCTAAAGTTTATATCGGACAAAGGTTTGTGTAGGCACTCTTTGACTTGGGGATTGGACAAGGCCTTATAGGTCACTTCTTCGCATCCATTTGCAGTTAATACGGCTATAACTATCTTTTCTTTTTCTTCTTGTCTAAAAAGGATATTAAAGGCCTCCAAAAATTGCCATCCATCCATTACTGGCATTTCAATATCCAGAATCAACAAAAAACTTCCCTTATCTATATCATTAATATTTTTCTCTATAAAATCCAGGGCTCTATGTCCGTCCGTAACTGTATCAATTTCCAGGTCAGGAATAAGTTTTTTTAAAAATAGTTTATTCAGCATATTGGTTGTTCCGTCGTCATCAACCAACAATACCCATTTCAATCTAGTAGAATTCATTAACCTATTAATATTTAATATCACAAATGCAAGTGTAAGTTTTATAATACAGATTCAAAAAAAGTACAAATATAGATTTAGTTAATAGTACATTTTCGCTTTTGGACAAAAAAGTAACATAAATGTTCTTTCATTAGCAGGAATTAAGCAAAAAAATGAATAGCATAAATACTTTATAGCCGAAGAACAGTTCTGTATTAAAACTGCTTCAACAAAATTCCTATTACCATTTAATTGCCTGCTTTCCATTTTCCAATAATATTTTATTCGTTTTACTAAAATGCTTGTTACCAAACCAATACCCCCTATTGGCACTTAAAGGGGACGGATGTCCGGAAGTTAAAATACAATGCTTTTTGGCATTGATCAACTTAGCCTTCTTCTTTGCAAAACCGCCCCATAACAAAAATATCAAGCCCTCTTTTTCTTCTGATAGTTTTTGAATAACAGTATCCGTAAAGGTCTCCCATCCATTATTCTGGTGACTGCCAGCTTCACTTGCCCGTACCGTTAAGGTAGCGTTCAGCAAAAGAACCCCTTGGTCTGCCCAATGTTCCAAATTTCCATCTTCCGGATAGGCCGTCCCCAAATCTGATGCTATTTCCTTAAATATATTCACCAATGAGGGTGGGTGTGCTACGCCCGCGTTTACGGAAAAACAAAGGCCATTGGCCTGATTTGGTCCGTGATATGGATCCTGACCTATAATAACCACCTTCGTTTCCTCCCAGTGACAATGGTTGAAAGCGGCAAAAATATTACGCTCCTCAGGATAGCACGTCTGCTTGGCATATTCCTGTTGAACAAATGCCGTAAGAGCTTCAAAATAAGGTTTTTTAAACTCTTCAAGCAGAAGCCTGTGCCAACTATCATGCACATTAAAGGTCACTTATAATTTCATTTTATAATTGTTAAACAACGAATTGATACCTTTTTGCAAGGAATAACTTCAAAAATAGCTAAAAAATAAAAATAATTTTCATTAAATAGCTCCAAGCTAAAAAAATATAGCAGTAGTTAAACTTGCTTACCTTTGCAATTAGGCACAAAAAAATTATAACCCTGTAAATAAACCTTTTTCAGTTTTTACAGTCCTATAATAGAACTTAAGTCCAAAATGTTGATTGCGGAAGAAACTTTAGTAATACAATTAAAGCAAAAAGACCATCAGGCCAAGGCTTTTGAAATACTTGTAAACACTTACAAGGAGCGCCTGTATTGGCATATAAGAAGAATTGTATTAAACCACGATGATACGGATGATGTGTTGCAAAATACCTTTATAAAAGTTTTTAGAAATATCGATGGCTTTAAGGGTGATAGTAAATTATACTCCTGGATGTACAGGATAGCCACCAACGAGGCCTTGTCATTTTTAAAATCCAAATCGCAAAAACTTAAGATCAATAACGAGAATTTAATGACTAAGGCAGTAGAAGATTTGAGGGCCGATGTATATTTTGAAGGGGATGAAATTCAACTAAAATTACAAATGGCCATTGCAACGCTTCCTGAAAAACAAAAATTAATTTTTAATATGAAATATTTTCAGGAGATGAAGTATGAAGAGATTTCAGAAATTTTAGAGACCTCCGTAGGTGGATTAAAAGCCTCCTATCATTTGGCATCAAAAAAGATCGAAGCTTTTTTGAAAGAAAATTAAACCTTTTATATTGTTCAAGGTCAAACTATTGAAATGGATAAATTAAATAAAAATAACAGCTTCAAGGTTCCGGATGGGTATTTCGATACCCTTTCCAGCGATATCTTTAAAAAGATAGCAAAGGAAGATATTTCTATGCCTCCAAATGAAGGGTTCAAAATTCCGGAAGGTTATTTTGATACTTTAAACGCTAAGCTTCTGGGGCAACTGGAAAACACCCCGGTAGAGCCTAAGGTAATCCCTTTAAAATCCTATAAAAAACACTATTATACTGCCGCTTCCGTAGCTGCCGTAGTATTGCTGTTCATTTTGGTTCAATTTAATAGGGATAAAACACCATCCTATTCGGATTTGGCCAATTCGGACATAGAACATTATTTTGAATTTAACGATTTGGAACTTTCTTCCTATGATTTGGCGGAAATACTTCCAATCCATGATTTGGACCTAAACGATATACTGGAAAGTAGACTGGATAATGATAATATCATAGATTATCTGGATTCCCATATTGAAGATTTTGAAGAATTAAATATGCACAATGATGATTAAAAAAATAAATATACTTGCTTCCCTGTTATTCCTTGCAGCTACCCTATCATTAAGCTCACAGGAAAAGCAGGATTGGGATAAAATAAAGTCCCTAAAAATAGCTTTCATTACAGAAAGATTGGACCTCACCCCAAAAGAGGCCCAAAGTTTCTGGCCTATTTACAACGAGCATCAATCCAAAAGAGAAGGTTTGTTCAGGGAGGAGCGCTTTGAAATAGGTTCCGAGATAAAAAATCTGGATGCCCTATCGGATGCACGGGCCGGCGAACTTCTGGCCCGTATGCAAAAATTGGAGGAAGAAAAATATAATGTGGAAAAATCCTATATCGAAAAAATATCCAAGACAATTTCGGCCAAGAAGACCATTCTGTTGATGCGTTCGGAAGAGGATTTTAAACGTCAGCTAATCAAACAATATAGACAGAGAAAGGGTGGCCAGTAATTTTCAAGAATTAAAGCCATAGAGCATTAATTAAAGTACTCTAATTCTGCAGCTCCCTGGACATCTCAGCGAAAAATAAGTTTCGCAATCCTGCCCTTTCCTGCGGCATATGCAGTAGTGTCGTTCATAAACCTAAGGGTATAAAAAGATTCATCGGAAAGTTGTTTCCAATTTTCACCAGTGTCATGGGAATAAGCAATACCCTCAAAGCCGATGGCAATTAAGGACTTACCCATGGAATTTGGCACAAACTGCACACAACTTCTAAAATTCGGAAGTTTACCATTGGCGATCAATTTCCATGTTTTGCCACCGTCCGTAGTTATTGCCTTGTTGCCTTTATTTATTGCCGGGTCGGTATAATCACCTCCAAAGACAACGCCCAGGTTTTCGTCATAAAAATCAATGGAAAAGATACCTTGGGTAGTTTCTTCACTAATTATTGGCGTTTTCACAACTTCCCAAGTAAACCCCTTATCGCCGGTATAATATACATTTCCATGTGTAGTTGCTATCCAAGCCATATTATCCAACACTTTTATGTTGGTATTACTGGCCGCAAAGGCACCTTCGCCGGCTTCAGACTTTGGCAAAGAAGAACATGGTAGCTTATTCCAGGTATTACCGCCATCCCTAGTAATGATTATGGACAGACAGCCATCCATACTGTCCCCCACCGCTATTCCCTCTTGATCGTTCCAAAAGGTCATGGCATCATAGAATACCTTCTCATCCTCTTCCTTGTATACCAATTCCATATTGCCCTTGTCGCCAGTCTTGTACAACAAGGCCGGATTAGCTATCGAAAGCATAAAGAAATCGGTGGAATTTTGTGCTACGGCCCTAAATTCCGGAAGTATACTGTCATATTTTTGAGTATTTACCCTCACTTTGTTGGTCCTAAGGTCTACCAAACCAAATGCGCCTTTGTTGGCAGCAAATGCCATATTGCCACCGTCCATAATTTCGATTGCCCTAAAGCTCAACGAATCGGTATAAATGGTTTCTATTTTTACAGAGTTAAACGTTCTCTTTTCGTCCATTTCGGAACACGAGGCCAAAATAAAAAGAATGAGAAACACCAAATAATTGCGCATGCTTATAATTTTCCCCAAAAATAAGAGGAATAGGTTCTAATACAATACCTTTGCAATCTTAATTTTTAAAAATGCGATTACATAGAAATCTAGTGTTTGCGGTTGTTGATGCGTTGAATTATATATTTAATGAAGGTGAATATGCAGATAAGGTAGTAGAAAAAGTATTAAAATATGACAAGCGATGGGGTGCCCGGGACAGAGGTTTTATTGCAGAAACCACCTATGAAATGGTACGCTGGAAGCGATTGTACGCGGAAATAGCCGAAGTAAAGGCCCCATATAGCAGACAAAACCTATTTAGAATGTTCGCTGTTTGGGCCGTTCTTAAAGGCATAAAACTACCGGACTGGAAACAAATAGAACCTACTCCGGAAAGAAGGATCAAGGGAAAATTCGACGAACTCTCGAAAATAAGAAAATACAGGGAGTCTGTACCGGATTGGATGGACGAGTTATGTGCAAAAGCTTTGGGCGAGGCCCTGTGGACCAAAGAAATTAAGGCCCTAAATGAGCAGGCTGAAGTAATTTTAAGGGTGAACACCTTAAAAACAACCAAGGATAATTTAAGCAGTGTTCTCCACGAAGCCGGAGTTGAAACGGAATCCATAAAAGGGTATCCCGATGCTTTAAGGCTAAAGGAACGTTCCAATGTGTTTATTACCGAAGCCTTTAAGAATGGTTGGTTCGAGGTTCAGGATGCCTCTTCCCAATTGGTAGCTCCATTTTTGGACGTTAAACCTGGTCAACGCGTAGTTGATACCTGCGCAGGAGCTGGGGGAAAAACACTTCATTTGGCAGCACTAATGGAAAATAAAGGTCAACTGATCGCATTGGATATTTATGGCAACAAACTAAAAGAATTAAAAAGAAGGGCAAAGCGCGATGGAGCCCACAATGTGGAGACCAGACCAATAGATACCACCAAGGTAATTAAAAAGCTATACGATACAGCAGATAGGGTACTAATAGATGCTCCCTGTACCGGATTGGGAGTCTTAAAAAGAAACCCCGATGCCAAGTGGAAATTACAACCCGATTTCTTGGAAAAAATAATGGTAACCCAACAACAAATCCTTCAGGATTACAGTAGAATAGTTAAACCCGGAGGGAAATTGGTCTATGCCACCTGTTCCATATTGCCACAAGAAAATATTCAGCAAGTAAAAAAATTCCTCGGCTCGGAGGCTGGTAAGGACTTTAGTCTTATCAAGGATAGTAATATTTACGCATGCAAAACTGGATTTGACGGATTCTACATGGCCCTTTTGGAAAAAAAACCTGCTTCGAAAATAAAAAATGATTAAAAAAAAAGAGGCTGTCCATGTTTATGGACAGCCTCTTTTTAAGTTCTGGTTCCTAAAGTCCTATTCTAACACTGGGTGCGCTTAGCCCAACTCCCGTGCGGATAGTTGTTCCACTGGAATAGCTTCTATAGCGATAGGGTTCGTTATGGTAATAGTAGAAACTGGCATGGGTATGGTAATGATCACTATGGTGGCAATGATTATCACAATGACTGCGGTGTTCCGCATAGGCATCCCGCTTACCTTTCATATACGCTTTGTAAGCCTTTTTATCCCTCTTTTTCAATTGTCTTTCATAATCCTCCTGTGATTCCCAGAATTCCTCCTCCTCTTCTTCTGCCAATTCCTGTGATTGCTCAAATTGCGCATCCTCCCTGGCTCTTTGCTCATAATAAGTAAGCTTTTCCTGTTCGGTGAATTCCTTTTCCTGGGCCATAGATCCTACAAAAGAAAAAAGTAAGATCGATAAACTTAAAAATTGTAATCTTTTCATAATTTGATTGTTTTATTTAAACCGTGATTTTTAACCCTGTTTGTATATAAAACAATCAAACTTAAATTTACCCTACTTCACTTCGCAAAAAATTAGTTTTTAAAAGACCTCTTTCTTGGATTTTATGGTCAGCACATCCGGATGCATCAACGATTC
Source organism: Arenibacter sp. S6351L (assembly GCF_023016025.1). NCBI lineage: Bacteria > Pseudomonadati > Bacteroidota > Flavobacteriia > Flavobacteriales > Flavobacteriaceae > Arenibacter > Arenibacter sp. S6351L. The sequence goes on from NZ_JALKBB010000014.1 coordinate 47,085, forward strand.
TGCCAAACTGCTAGTCTTTGTCAACTCATACTTGAAATAGAATTTCATGGTATGGATTTTACTGTCGTAGAATGCCTTGGAACGAGTTTGCTCCCCATCCTGTATATTTCGTTGTGCATGTAACGCAATATCGAGCCATAACCAGCCTATCACGACATGACTTAAAAATTCCATAAACAAATTGGCATCGGACAAATAGCGTTCGTAGTTCCCCTTTTTGGCAAAAGGCATTAAAAAATCCAAAACTTTCCTTGTCAACTTAATCTTATCGCCCAATATCTTGGCCGAAGAACGCAAGTCATCAAACTCCATTGCTGCGGTTATGGTATGCAATACTTCAGTTAACAATAATTCCAAAGCTTTGCCATGCTCCATAGGGACCTTACGCCCCAATAAATCTTGGGATTGTATACCCGTGGTACCCTCGTATATACTAAATATCCTAATATCTCGGTAGTATTGCTGAAGAATAAAATCGGAACAGAATCCATATCCGCCCAACACCTGCATACCATTGCTCACAGATATAGTACCCGCCTCTGTGGGATAGGTCTTTACAATAGGAATGATCATTTCCAATAATAGACCATACTTTTCCTTGGTTTCAGGATTTTTGGTGGATTGTATAATATCATAATACTTGGCAGCCAATAGCACCAAACTTAATGAACCCTCTGCAATCGCTTTTTGTAACAAAAGCATGCGCCTTACATCTGGATGCTCAATTATTAGGCAGGGTTTTTCATCGGGATCTTTTTTTCCGTCACTTGAAAGCTTTCGTCCCTGGGGTCGCTCATTGGCATACTCCAATGAGGCTTGGTAGGCCGCCATACTTATGGCGGCACCCCCACGCCCTACACTTATCCTAGCGCTGTTCATCATTAAGAACATATATTTAAGTCCCTTATGTGCCTCACCTACCAGCCAGCCTCGGCAATCGTCCTTGTCACCAAATCCTAGATGGGTCGTAGCATATCCCCGTTGACCCATTTTCTGAAAATCGGCCACGGTCATCACATCGTTATTTGTTAAACTTCCACCCTTATCCATCCTAAGCTTAGGCACCACAAATAAGGATATGCCCTTGGTTCCAGACGGGGCACCTTCTATTCTGGCCAACAATAGATGGACTACATTTTCAGCATATTGATGATCGCCACCCGATATAAATATTTTTTGTCCGGATATCTTATAATGTCCTTCCTGTGTAGGGGTTGCCTTGGTAGTTATATCCGATAAGGAACTACCTGCCTGGGGTTCTGTAAGGCACATGGTACCTCCCCATGCACCGGATAACATTTTTGGAACATAGGTTTTTTTGAGATCTTCATTGGCAAAATGAACAATCAGCTCCGCAGCCCCTTGGGTCAATCCAGCATACCCCGGCAAATGATTGTTGGCGGCCTCCTGAATATAGGCCGAAGCAGTATGGATTATAAATGGCAACTGCATTCCTCCGTCCCCATAATCAAAAGGACCGGAAATGATTCCCATTTCCCCACCCTTCTTCATCATTACATCAACCTGCTTATGCACCATAATGGTTCCATTTTTATACATGGCCGGCGTTTCATCCATCTCTTTGAAATAGGGAAATAATTCACGGTCGGAAAATTCCTTGATAGCATTTAAAAACATATCCAAGGAATCCTTGTCATAATCTTGAAACCGTTCTGCAGATAGCAAATTCTCTACCTCGTGTACCTGATATAACAAAAATTTTAATGTTGCGATATCTACATATTCCTTAGCCATGGTATTTATATATTTAGTGTTTATTGGTATTACCTTCCTAAGATACAATTTACTCTTCTAATAGAGGCCCCTAGTAAAAAAATGAAGTTATTCGAGAAATATGGGCGCTAAAAAAACTGGAATCTACTATTCTCCTTTCCCATCCCTAAAAGCAATCATAAGTTTCATACCTTTAATTTTTTATCGATTTTAAGAAAAGAATGAACAACGAGCAGTCGGCCATAAGGACCACTTATTTCAGTATAGCTGGAAATATTGTTTTGGCAGTAATTAAAGGTCTGGCAGGTTTTTTTGGCAATTCCTACGCTTTAATAGCCGATGCCATTGAATCCACAACCGATGTTTTTTCCTCCCTCTTGGTACTATTTGGACTTAAATATGCAAAAAGACCGGCAGACGAAAATCACCCCTACGGTCATGGCAAGATTGAACCCTTAATTACTTTTTTGGTAGTAGGGTTTTTAATTACCTCGGCTACGATTATAGCCTATGAAAGCATTATGAACATTATAACCCCTCACAAATCGCCCAAATCCTGGACACTATTGGTCCTTGGGGTCATTATTTTGTGGAAGGAAATTTCATATAGGGTGGTCTTAAAAAAAAGCATCCAAACCAACAGTTCTTCCCTTAAGGCAGATGCATGGCATCATAGAAGCGATGCCATCACCTCCATTATGGCATTCATAGGAATATCCATTGCCTTGATCCTTGGCAAAGGTTATGAAACGGCCGATGATTGGGCTGCCTTGGCGGCCTCATTTTTTATTTTCTATAATGGATATCTGATCTTTAGACCTGCCCTTGGGGAAATAATGGATGAACATTTATATGATGACCTCATAGATGAAATTCGTGAAGTTTCCTCAACCGTCGATGGTATATTGGGAACTGAAAAATGTTTTATCCGAAAGGCAGGTACAAAATATCATATCGACCTTCATGCCCAAGTAAACGGCAGTATTAGTGTAAAAGAAGGGCATGACCTGTCCCATAAGCTCAAGGACAGGCTCCGCAGGGATATTCCCAATATTGGGCATGTATTGATTCATATAGAACCAAAATAAATACCAGAGGAGGCTACGTTCTAAAATAGACCTCATACAGAAATTAACAATTGTTGTCCAAAACTGTTAACTATTCTAATGAAAAATTACACATTAAAACCGTAAATTTGCACCTTTCTCAACCTTACAATTTACATATTAGATGATTCATTTCTTCGGAGACCTTAGCACTAAGATATTTGCGGTACAAACCAAAAACGACCTGACCCAGGAAGATAGCGTAAAACTTACGTGGTTGTTTGGCAACCAACCTAAGTTAACCGCGGCGTCATTGGACGCCTTTTTTGTTGGCCCCAGGGCAGCCATGATTACCCCATGGAGCACTAATGCTACAGAGATAACCCAAAATATGGGGATCTCGGGTATTATTAGAATTGAGGAGTTTACTGCAGTAGACCAAGATGAAAAAGGGTTCGACCCTATGCTTTCCCAAAAATATAGTGGCCTTTCGCAAGATATTTTTAAGGTTGATGTAATGCCCGCCCCTATTCTGGAAATAGTAGATATTGCCCAATATAATGAACAGGAAGGATTGGCTCTTAGTGAGGAAGAAGTTGCCTATCTAGAGCAAGTCTCCGAAAAAATTGGCCGTAAACTCACAGATTCCGAGGTGTTTGGCTTTAGTCAAGTGAATTCTGAACATTGTAGGCATAAAATTTTTAATGGGACCTTTGTTATAGACGGAGTAGAAAAGCCGTCATCACTTTTTAAGCTTATCAAAAAAACATCGCAGGAACATCCTGGGGATATAGTCTCCGCTTATAAAGATAACGTGGCCTTTCTAAAAGGCCCCAAGGTGGTGCAATTTGCCCCCATAAGTGCTGACAAGCCAGATTTCTACCAAGAAAAACCTTTTGAATCGGTTATTTCCCTAAAGGCTGAAACCCATAACTTCCCAACCACTGTAGAACCTTTTAATGGGGCTGCCACAGGGGCTGGAGGTGAAATTAGGGACCGTTTGGCAGGAGGCAAAGGTTCTTTGCCTTTGGCAGGAACTGCGGTTTATATGACCGCCTATTCCCGCTTGGAAGAAAACAGACCTTGGGAAAAAGGAATGCCAGAAAGGAATTGGTTGTACCAGACCCCAATGGATATTTTAATAAAAGCATCCAATGGTGCTTCCGATTTTGGAAATAAATTTGGTCAACCTTTAATTGCTGGATCCGTACTTACTTTTGAACATGATGAGGCCACTGAACCATCAGCAACAGGACTGGACAGAAAATTAGGGTATGACAAAGTAATTATGCAGGCCGGGGGTATTGGTTATGGCAAGGCGGAACAGGCTTTAAAAGACATCCCTAAAACAGGTGATAAAATTGTAATCCTAGGAGGCGACAACTATCGCATTGGGATGGGTGGTGCGGCAGTATCCAGTGCAGATACGGGAGAATTTGGGGCTACTATAGAACTCAACGCCATCCAGCGTTCCAATCCCGAGATGCAAAAAAGGGCTGCGAATGCCATAAGAGGAATGGTAGAGAGCGACCATAACCCTATTGTTTCCATACACGATCACGGTGCAGGCGGACACTTAAATTGTCTCTCTGAACTGGTCGAGGAGACGGGAGGAAAAATAGATATGGACAAACTCCCCATCGGAGATCCTACCCTATCGGCAAAAGAAACTATCGGGAACGAATCCCAAGAGAGAATGGGACTGGTAATCGGGAAAAAGGATGTTGATATGTTGCACCGAATCGCGGATCGGGAACGTTCGCCCATGTATGAGGTTGGTGATGTTACAGGAGACAAGCGTTTTACCTTCAAATCGGCCACAACGGGAGAAAGTCCAATGGACTTGGAACTATCGGATATGTTTGGGAGCTCTCCCAAAACTGTAATGAACGATTCCACAATAACAAGAAAATATACGGCCCCGTCCTATTCCTTGGAACACTTCCACGATTATTTGGATCAAGTACTGCAATTGGAAGCTGTTGCCTCCAAAGACTGGCTTACTAACAAGGTAGACCGTTGTGTAGGTGGCAAGGTGGCCAAACAACAATGTGCAGGTCCTTTGCAGTTACCCTTGAACAATTGTGGTGTAATGGCGTTGGATTACAAAGGAAAGGAGGGAATAGCTACTTCTATAGGCCACTCCCCTATTTCTGGTTTAATAGACCCCTCAGCTGGAAGTAAAAACAGTATAGCAGAAGCATTGACCAATATTGTTTGGGCGCCTTTAAAAGACGGTTTGGACTCAGTTTCACTTTCCGCCAACTGGATGTGGCCCTGCAAAAATCCAGGGGAAGACGCAAGACTTTATGAGGCTGTGCAGGCCATTTCGGATTTTGCCATTGCATTGGGAATAAACGTCCCTACCGGTAAAGACTCCCTGTCCATGAAACAGCGCTACAAGGACGCAGAAGTTATAGCCCCGGGAACTGTTATCATTTCCGCTGCTGGAAACTGTACCGATATTACCAAGGTAATAGAACCCGTGTTACAAAAAAATGGTGGGGATATATATTACATCAATTTATCCCAGGACTCTTATAAATTAGGCGGATCCTCCTTTGCCCAAATTTTGAATACCATTGGTGACGAAGCGCCTACTATAAATAATACCGATAATTTTAAGAACGTATTCAATACGCTACAAGGTTTAATACTAAACGGACAAATTCTTGCCGGACACGATGTAGCTTCGGGCGGATTGATTACCACACTTTTGGAACTTTGCTTTGCCGACCTGGATTTGGGCGCCACATTGGATTTGACTGCCATAGGTGAATCCGATACCATTAAATTATTGTTTTCAGAAAATGCGGGAATCGTTTTTCAAGCTAAGGACAACACGGTAGAAAAGGTATTGGCCAATGCAGGAATTGAGTATTTCAAAATTGGATCGGTAAACACAACAGCTACCCTGACCATAAAAAATCAGGGTATGGAAATGGGACTAAATATTAATTCGTTGCGTGATACCTGGTTCAAAACGTCCTATTTATTGGACCGTAGGCAAACCGCCAACAACTTGGCCAAAGACCGCTATACCAATTACAAAAATCAGCCACTAACCTACTCCTTTCCAGCCCATTTTAATGGTAAGTTGCCAGCTAAGGCCAATGCACGTCCAAAAGCAGCCATCCTGCGTGAAAAAGGCAGTAACTCGGAACGCGAAATGGCCAATGCCATGTACTTGGCCGGTTTTGATGTTAAGGACGTTCATATGACCGACCTAATATCCGGAAGGGAAACCTTGGAAGATATCCAATTTATAGGTGCAGTAGGCGGGTTCTCAAACTCAGATGTACTGGGAAGTGCCAAAGGTTGGGCAGGAGCCTTTAAATACAACGAAAAGGCCAATACAGCATTAAAGAATTTCTTTGCCAGACCCGATACCCTTTCCATTGGTATTTGTAACGGTTGTCAACTATTTATGGAATTGGAATTGATTAATCCAGAGCACTCCGAACACGGTAAAATGACCTTTAATGATTCCCATAAACACGAAAGCGGATTTACTTCCGTGACAGTTCAAAAGAACAATTCCATTATGCTTTCAAGTTTGGAAGGAGCCAATTTGGGGGTTTGGATATCCCATGGTGAAGGAAAATTTAAATTACCGCTTACCAAGGATAATTACAATATAGTAGCCAATTATGGTTACGAAGGTTATCCGGCAAACCCTAATGGCAGTGATTTCAATACCGCAATGTTATGTGACACCTCTGGCCGACATCTAGTGACAATGCCCCATATAGAGCGTTCCATTTTCCAGTGGAACTGGGCACATTATCCTGCAGGCAGAAAAGATGAGGTTTCACCATGGTTGGAGGCATTTGTAAATGCCAGAAAATGGTTGGAAGTGCATAATGGACAGTCATGACCTTTAGAAGAGCTACCAAGGAAGACCTGCCGGCAATAATAGAAATGATCGCCAATGATGCCTTAGGCCAATTGCGGGAGAGGTATGAGGACCCGCTTCCCAAAGAGTATTATAGCGCGTTTGAAAGAATTGATAGGGACAATAACCAAGAACTGATTGTTATGGAGAATTCCGAAGGCGAAGTTGTGGCTTCTTTTCAATTGAGTTTTCTCCAATACCTAACCTATGTAGGCGGCATCCGTTGCCTTGTAGAAAATGTCCATGTAAGGGAAGATCAAACGGGTAAGGGAATTGGCAAACGAATGTTTCAATGGATTATAGTGAGGGCAAAAGAGAAAGGAGTTCATTTGATACAGCTAACCTCCAACAAATTACGGCCCAATGCTATTCGATTTTATGAAGGCATCGGGTTCAAAGCTACCCATGAAGGATTTAAACTACATCTGTAATTCCACAAACAAAAATCCCTTGGAAAGAAGTTGGATAAAATTGCCTTTTTTGCAATTTTGACCTTAACTACCTTGCAAGGGATCTACTATTAATAAGACATCCGTTACACCGCTAAGCGATGATCTTACATCTCTTTATTTTTTGGAATAATCCGCATGAATTGCCTTATCGAAAGCTTCCCAATGTTCGGGTTTCATTCTTTCTGGTGTAAAAAGACAGATTCCAGCAGCACCGTTTTCCATTGAAGTTCTAATTGCCGTCTCAATTTCAGATGGCAATAACCCGTGATTTTCAGGGTCATTTTCCTTTGTTTTGTTCTCCGGGTTTGGACATATAAAAAGTCCACTGAAAATAGGCTTTTCACCATTAACGGATGCCACTTCCTCCTTGGTTATTTCCCCAACCCATTCCGGACTCTTCAAATAAAAATCGTTATAATTCATAGGATAAAAGGCATCCAAGTCCCATTTGTTCCATTCCTGTCTAACCATTTTCATTGCGTTGCTAGGACCCGGAAAAACCGCAGCATTTATCTTTTTACCCTTTTCATGGACTACCTTGGCCAAACGATTTACGATACTGGTTATTAAATCATACCTAAATTGCTTCCATTCCTGCACTTGTGATGGATCTTCAACCTCCTTTATATCTATTCCGGATTTCTCTTTAAAATCGCCTACACATTTGTCACAATAGCAGTAATCGGCCACAGGATACTCCTCGTTCATCACAAGTCCATATTTATCCCAAAGGCCTTCCGCCAATATTACATCCGGAAAACGGATATAGTCCAAATGTATCCCATCTACTTCTTCTACCGCGGCAATATTTCCATATAATTCCGACAAAAAGTTAAACGAACCCTCTTTATTGGGGCACAGAAATTTATAATATGAAACGTAGGCTGGTTTATCAAAAGCTGAATCTCCATTTCTATTTATTGCATATAGTTCCTTGGGTAATTTAGGATTATCACCTTGTACCATGGTAGGTACCCACGTATGGAATTCCATTCCTGCATCCTTTACCAATTTACCTACCCGCTTATAGGTTTCCGGATCATGTCCACCGTTGTACATTAGCCCATCTATCCCCTTTTCCTTATAATTCTTAAAGGTTGCCATTAATTCTTGATCTGTGGCCTCCCCTGGACCACCGGTCCACGCATATACAGGAATTTTGGATTTTTCGGCGCAGGAAATCATGGTAAAAATAACTACTGCCGTTACAAAAAGCTTTTTCATTGGTTTAGTTTATTTATTAATAATAATTACATAAAAGTCACATATACGCTTCAGATATCATCAAAAAAAATGTTGAACCGTTTATTTAGCAATATGATGCATTAAAGATTGAACTTAATCATTTTGTAGCTTCCCAGCTATAAATCTTAGCTAAGTAACCTCGGAATTAATACAAACAACATTATTATGCCTCAGAATTAATTCTACTTGGGGATACACTAATAAGGGCAAATCTTTACCAATATTCTTGAAATCTTATTCCAAAATGATCAAAAATCAGGTCTAATTCAAGACTCTTAAGGATGAAAAACACTAATTTAAAATATCCCGATTACAACTCCCCAGTCCATATAAACAAAGCCAAAGAGATACAAATTATAGGAGATAAAATGAAGACTCCATAATTTTTTTACATTTTTTATACGAATGTGATTTTAAAATACCGTTCCCTTTTCTTAATTTGCGATTACGAACAGCAAATTAAATATGCAAGAAATCACCCGCCTTTTTGATTTTCCTTACTATCAATTAGAGAAATTCAATTTAAAAAAATCACTGGTTACAAAGTATAATGGAGAATGGGTATCAACATCTACCCAAGAATATATAGACAAGGCAAATGCTATCAGCAGGGCTTTGTTGCGATTAGGGGTAAAACCCAATGATAAAATTGCCCTTATTTCCATGACCAACAGAACGGAATGGAATATAATGGATATTGGAATACTACAGTTAGGCGCCCAAAATGTGCCTATCTACCCTACTATATCGGAAGAAGATTACGAATATGTGCTAAACCATTCAGAAGCCAAATATGTTTTTGTTTCCTGTACGGAAGTTTATAACAAGGTTAATGCCGTAAAAGCGAATACACCACATTTAAAGGATGTATACTCTTTTGATGTACTTGATAACTGCAAAAATTGGAGCGAAATCTTGGAATTGGGTGCGGATACCTCCAACCAAAATGAGGTTGAAAAACTCAAAGATAAGGTTAAGCCAGATGATTTGGCCACCTTGATTTATACCTCAGGGACCACTGGCCGACCAAAAGGAGTGATGCTCACCCACAACAATGTGGTGTGCAATGCCATAGAAAGTTCTAAGCGCTTGCCGATAGATTATGGCAATACCACATGTTTAAGCTTTTTGCCCGTCTGCCATATCTACGAAAGAATGATGGTTTATCTGTATCAATACGCTGGGGTCACCATTTATTTTGCCGAGTCTATGGACAAAATAAGCGAAAATCTAAAGGAGTGCGCTCCCCATGTAATGACTGCGGTTCCACGATTATTGGAAAAAGTATACGATAAAATCATCGCCAAGGGAACGGCACTTACCGGTATTAAAAGAAAATTATTCTTCTGGGCCGTTGAGGTCGGATTAAAATATGAACCATACGGCCAAAACGGTTGGTGGTACGAACAAAAATTGGCACTTGCCAGAAAATTAATTTTCAGCAAGTGGAAGGAGGGCCTTGGAGGTAATCTTTCCTTAATATCTTCAGGTAGCGCTGCATTACAACCTAGGTTGGCACGTATTTTCAATGCTGCTGAATTTGGGGTCATGGAGGGTTATGGCCTTACGGAAACCTCCCCTGTAGTTTCCGTGAACGATATGAGGGATGGCGGATTTAAAATAGGGACCGTTGGAAAATTATTGGCTAATACAGAGGTGAAAATTGCAGAAGACGGTGAAATATGCGTTAAAGGGCCACAAGTAATGTTAGGTTATTACAAGGATGCTGAAAAAACAGCTGAGGTCATAAAGGATGGATATTTTCATACCGGGGATATAGGTGAAATTGATGCCGATGGATTTCTCAAGATCACAGATAGAAAGAAAGAGATGTTCAAAACATCCGGAGGTAAATATGTTGCTCCCCAATTATTGGAGAACAGGTTTAAGCAATCCAGATTTATAGAGCAAATAATGGTTATAGGTGAAGGTGAAAAAATGCCAGCGGCCTTGATACAACCAGATTTTGAATTTCTACGCGATTGGGCAAAAATGCACGATATGGAGGTTAGCGACAATAAAAAAATGGTCCTGAATGAAAAAGTAATTGCAAGGTTCCAAGAAGAAGTGGATGCTGCCAATGAAAGTTTTGCCAAATGGGAAAAAGTAAAACAATTTAGACTAACGCCAGATGTTTGGAGTATAGAGGAAGGGCACCTTACGCCTACCATGAAATTAAAACGAAAAATTGTCAAGGAAAAATATTTGGACCTATACAATGACATTTACGAGCATTAGTGGATTATCCAATACTAAATTTAAAACAGCTTCTGTAACAAGAAGCTGTTTTATTTTATAGGCCTCTTATTTTTTTTAAAATATATTATGCATGCATAATATATTTTTATATCTTTGGAAGAACCAACAAAACAACATGCAAGACATAACGATAGATTACGCGCTCCGAGCAACTTGGCAAGCGGTAACAAAGATGTATAATGAGGAGGCGCGGAAATTCAATAGTACAATGGCCGTAGGTTTTACATTACTGAGTATAGACCCCAAAACCGGCACTCCTTCGACAGCCCTTGGCCCAAAAATGGGTATGGAAGCCACGAGTCTATCGCGAATATTGAAAAGTATGGAGGAAAAGGGACTTATAGAACGTAGGCCCAACCCCAATGATGGTAGGGGTGTACTAATACACCTCACTGCTTTTGGTCTGGAAAAGAGGAAGGATTCAAAAGATGTTGTACTTCGTTTTAACGATGTGGTGAAGGCGCATGTACCCTCGGAGAAATTAAATACCTTTTTTGAGGTAACGGAGGTCATCAACAAATTAATTGCGGAAAAGAAAATTTATTAAAAAAGTTAAAAAACTAGTTAACACCTTTTTATTGATGAACAAACACATTAAAAAAGTAGCAGTTATTGGTTCAGGTATTATGGGAAGCGGCATAGCCTGCCATTTTGCCAATATAGGAGTGGAAGTATTGCTTTTGGATATTATACCACGTGAACTTAATGATAAAGAAAAAGCAAATGGCCTTACCCTAGAGGATAAGGTTGTTAGAAATAGATTGGTAAACGATTCCTTGGCCGCTGCATTAAAATCCAAGCCCTCCCCTATTTATCACCAAAATTTTGCCCAAAGAATCTCCACGGGGAATCTTGAGGACGACATTTCCAAAGTTGGACAGGTAGATTGGATCATTGAAGTGGTAGTAGAACGTCTGGACATCAAAAAAATAGTATTTGAAAAACTGGACAAGCATAGAAAACCAGGCACTTTAATTACTTCCAACACCTCGGGCATACCCATAAAATTTATGAGTGAGGGAAGAAGTGAAGATTTTCAAAAACATTTCTGCGGAACCCATTTTTTTAATCCGGCCAGATACTTAAAACTTTTTGAAATAATTCCTGGACCAAAAACTTCTACCGAAGTATTGGACTTCTTAAATGGCTATGGGGAGCAGTTTTTAGGCAAGACCTCAGTGATAGCCAAAGACACTCCAGCTTTTATAGGGAATAGAATAGGGACCTTTAGCATTATGAGTTTGTTCCATGCTGTAAAGGAAATGGACCTTACCGTTGAGGAAATAGACAAACTTTCAGGACCGGTAATAGGCAGGCCAAAATCGGCCACCTTCCGCACAGTAGACGTTGTTGGCTTGGACACTTTAGTGCATGTAGCCAATGGTATTGCCGAAAACTGTAAGGATGATGAAAGACGGGAGCAATTTACACTTCCGGATTTTATCGGAAAAATGATGGAAAACAAATGGTTCGGAAGTAAAACAGGGCAAGGTTTTTACAAAAAGGAAGGTCGGGAGATATTGGCCCTAGACCTTAACACCATGGAATACCGACCCAGCAAAAAGGCTAGTTTTGCCACTCTTGAACTCACCAAATCTATAGAAAATGTAATCGACCGATTTAAGGTCTTGGTAACCGGAAAGGACAAAGCAGGAGCCTTTTACAGAAAAAGTTTTTCTTCATTATTTGAATATGCGTCCAATAGGATTCCCGAAATAACAGGAGAATTATATAAGATAGATGACGCCATGAAAGCAGGTTTTGCCTGGGGACATGGTCCCTTTCAAATTTGGGATGCCATAGGTGTTGAAAAAGGAATTGAAATAATGAAGGCCGAAGGCTTTCAACCGGCAGCCTGGGTTACGGAAATGATATCCTCTGGAAATAAGTCGTTCTATACTATTAAAGACGGGGCTACTTATTATTACGACATCCCTAAAAAGTCGATGGAGAAAATACCAGGTCAGGATTCCTTTATCATTTTGGACAATATTAGAAAATCCAATGAGGTATGGAAAAACTCCGGTGTTGTTATTGAAGATTTGGGCGATGGCATTTTGAATGTGGAATTCCAGTCCAAAATGAACACCATTGGTGGCGATGTTTTGGCCGGACTGAACAAGGCCATCGATTTGGCCGAAAAAGACTTTCAAAGTCTGGTGGTGGGCAACCAAGCCCCTAACTTCTCTGTTGGCGCCAATATTGGAATGATATTTATGATGGCCGTAGAACAGGAATACGATGAGCTTAATATAGCCATAAAGATGTTTCAGGATACCATGATGCGCATGCGTTATTCGGCCATTCCTACAGTTTCGGCCCCACACGGGTTGACCTTGGGCGGAGGTTGCGAGTTGTCTTTACATGCCGATAAGGTTGTTGCCGCAGCTGAAACCTACATGGGACTGGTAGAATTCGGAGTTGGGGTTATACCAGGAGGTGGCGGTTCCAAGGAAATGGCCTTAAGAGCGTCGGATACCTTTAAAAAAAATGATGTAGAGCTCAATGTACTTCAAGAGTATTTCCTCACCATTGGAATGGCAAAAGTTTCAACATCTGCTTACGAGGCCTTTGATATGGGAGTACTTGAAAAAGGGAAAGATATAGTCGTCGTAAACAAAGACCGACAAATTGCAACGGCAAAAGCCTACGCCAAACTTATGGCAGAACAGGGCTACACCCAACCTCCCAAGAGAAAAGACGTTAAGGTGCTTGGAAAACAAGCCCTTGGAATGTTTTTGGTAGGAACGGATGCCATGGAAGACAGCAATTATATAAGTGAACACGACCATAAGATTGCCAACAAATTAGCCTATGTAATGGCCGGGGGAGACTTGTCGGAGCCAACTATGGTTACAGAGCAATATCTTTTGGATCTGGAACGGGAAGCTTTCCTATCCCTATGTACGGAACGAAAAACCTTGGAACGCATACAACATATGTTAAAGACAGGGAAACCGTTGCGGAATTAAGGTAATAGACGACTAGACCCTAGAGACTAGACCAAATGGGACGACATAATTTTAAGAAATTGAAAATATGGCAAGAGGGAATGAATCTTGTAAGTGAAAACTATAAACTGACAAAAACATATCCAGATTTTGAAAGGTTTAATTTAATCAGTCAAATGAACAGATGTGCAGTCTCCATTCCATCAAATATATCTGAATGTTCAAGTAAAAGTACAAATAGGCATTTTATAAAATATTTAGAGAATAGTCTGGGGTCAGCTTTTGAATGGGAAACTCAATTAATTGTTTCTCATAATGAAAATTATTTAGACAAAGAAAAGTTCGAAGAACTTGAAAATAAAATTTTACAAATTCAAAAAATGATTGCCTCCTTTACAGATAATCTAGGCAATCAAAGCCTAGACTCTAGTATCTAGCAGTCTAAACTCTCATTATCAAAACAAAAATAGAAATATGAACAAACAAGCCTTTATAGTAAAAGCATATAGGACTGCAGTAGGAAAAGCTCCAAAAGGTGTTTTCCGTTTTAAAAGAACGGATGAGTTGGCTGCCGAAACCATAGCGTATATGATGAATGAGTTGCCGCAATTGGATAAAAAACGCATTGATGACGTTATTGTTGGAAATGCAATGCCCGAAGGTTCCCAAGGTCTTAACATGGCTCGATTAATATCCTTAATGGGGCTTAATATTGTTGATGTACCAGGGGTTACTGTAAATAGATTTTGCTCCTCTGGAATAGAAACTATCGGTATTGCCACCGCAAAAATCCAAGCAGGTATGGCCGACTGTATCATTGCTGGTGGTGCAGAAAGCATGAGTGCGGTTCCCATGACCGGATATAAAACAGAACTCAACTACGACTTGGCAAAGGCAGGACACGAAGATTATTACTGGGGTATGGGAAATACTGCGGAAGCGGTGGCCAAACAATTCAATGTATCCCGTGAGGACCAGGACGAGTTTGCCTATAATTCACATATGAAAGCGCTTAAGGCGCAGGCAGAGGATCGTTTTCAAAGTCAGATCGTACCCATTGAAGTGGAACAGATCTACGTTGATGATAATGGAAAGAAAGCTACTAAAAAATACACGGTAACCAAAGATGAGGGACCACGAAAAGGAACCAGCAAGGAAGCCTTGGCAGGACTTCGACCTGTTTTTGCTGCAGGGGGAAGTGTTACTGCTGGGAATTCCTCACAGATGAGCGACGGAGCTGCTTTTGTATTGGTCATGAGCGAGGATATGGTAAAAGAGTTAAAATTGGAACCTATTGCCAGATTGGTCAACTATGCCGCTGCCGGAGTTGAACCAAGAATCATGGGAATTGGCCCTGTAAAAGCAATTCCAAAGGCGCTAAAACAAGCTGGTCTTAAACAGAACGATATTGAATTGATCGAATTGAACGAAGCTTTCGCCTCACAGTCGTTGGCTGTAATCCGGGAACTTGGATTAAACAATGATATAGTCAATGTAAATGGGGGTGCAATTGCTCTTGGCCACCCATTGGGCTGTACCGGAGCCAAGTTGTCCGTTCAACTTTTTGATGAGATGAGAAAGAGAGATATGAAAGGTAAATATGGCATGGTGACCATGTGCGTAGGTACTGGTCAGGGTGCAGCTGGGATTTATGAATTTTTAAATTAAAAATACAGGACATATATATGAAGGGATTACTATTTCAATATACCCTTCAATACATATAATAAAACTTAATAACACGAACAATGAGTACAGAAACAACAACTAAAGAAATATTGAGGGGTGGACAATTCCTTGTGAAGGAAACCAATTGTGAGGATATTTTTACGCCTGAGGATTTTTCCGAGGAGCAAAAAATGATGCGCGACTCCGTTATTGAGTTCAACGATCGGGAGATTGTGGCCAATAGAGATCGATTCGAAGCCAAGGATTATGCCCTAACACAGGAAGTAATGACCAAGGCGGGAGAAATGGGCTTTTTAGGTGTTGCCGTTCCTGAAGCGTATGGCGGATTGGGAATGGGCTTTATTTCTACCATGATCGTTTGCGAATATATTTCTAGCGGAAGTGGTTCTTTTAGTACAGCATTTGGTGCACATACCGGTATTGGGACCATGCCCATTACGTTATACGGTACTGAAGCCCAAAAGCAAAAATATGTCCCCAAATTGGCCACTGGTGAATGGTTCGGCGCTTATTGTTTAACGGAACCAGGCGCAGGTAGTGATGCCAATTCTGGTAAAACCACTGCTACCCTTTCGGCTGACGGCAAGAGCTATAAAATCAATGGCCAAAAAATGTGGATTTCCAATGCCGGGTTCTGCAAATTGTTTATTGTTTTTGCACGTATAGAAAATGACAAAAATATCACCGGATTTATAGTTGAAAATGATCCTAGTAATGGTATTACTTTAGGGGAGGAAGAACACAAATTAGGAATTCGCGCCTCCTCTACCAGACAGGTATTCTTTAGCGATACGGTAGTTCCCGTTGAAAATATGCTTTCCGAGAGGGGAAATGGTTTTAAAATTGCCATGAATGCATTAAACATTGGACGTATTAAGTTAGCGGCCGCATGTTTGGATTCACAAAGGCGAATTACAACCAATGCCTTAAAGTACGCTACGGAACGTAAGCAGTTTAAAACAGCTATAGTAGATTTCGGGGCAATAAAATCAAAGTTGGCAGAAATGGCCACCAGTTTGTATGCTGGGGAAGCTGCCTCATACAGAGCTGCTAAAAATATTGAAGATCGTATTGCCATGCGAATGGCGGCTGGTAATAGCCATCAAGAAGCGGAGCTTAAAGGTGTGGAGGAATATGCCATAGAATGTTCCATATTAAAAGTTGCTGTATCCGAAGACGTGCAGAACTGCTCGGACGAAGGTATTCAAATTTTTGGTGGTATGGGCTTTTCAGAGGAAACCCCTATGGAAGCCGCCTGGAGAGATGCACGCATAGCCAGGATATATGAAGGCACCAATGAAATCAACAGAATGTTGTCCGTTGGCCTGTTGGTCAAGAAAGCCATGAAAGGTCATGTAGACCTGTTGGGCCCGGCTACGGCCGTAGGGAATGAACTAATGGGCATCCCCTCTTTTGACACTCCGGACTATTCAGAATTGTTGTCCGAAGAAAAAGAAATGGTTGCAAAGCTTAAGAAAGTATTCTTAATGGTGGCAGGATCTGCGGTCCAAAAATATGGACCCGCCCTAGATGAACATCAAATGTTACTGTTGGCCGCATCCAATATTTTAATAGAAATTTATTTGGCAGAATCTGCCATCCTAAGAACTGAAAAAAATGCAAAACGATTCGGGGAAGGAACTCAAAAAGAACAAATCGCCATGTCCAAATTGTACTTGTACAATGCTGTGGACACTGTTATAAAAAATGGTAAAGAGGCTATAGTTTCAATGGCTGAGGGTGATGAGCAACGTATGATGCTTATGGGCCTAAAACGGTTTACAAAATATACAAACCAACCCAATGTAGTTGAACTGCGTAATACAATTGCCGAAAAACTTAAGGCTGAAAACAAATATTGTTTTTAGTAAAGAGTAGCTAACTCAAGCTCATGCTTCTAAATGAAGCGAAACAAAGAACCGCTCTTTACAGAGCGGTTCTTTTATTTTAGGACCGCCGTTTATCTCCCATTAATACTTTCCACCTGTATTTCAAATGTGCTGATAACCAACCCAACAACTTCCTTTCCGTTTCATATACCAACAGAGGAGTAAGGTTGCCGTACCTATATAATCGGCCTATTCTCCGAATCCATTGTATTTATCCTGATTGACTCAAATATTTTTCGAGTTAATATTCAATTCATTTGACACATCCAATAATTAAAATTTCCTTAAATTTATGATTATGTGGCAATTAAACAGCTTATAAGACATTTTAGAGCCTTCCAAAGATTGAGAATGCTAAAATGAAAAACTTGTAAGCCAGGTTGAAATGGTGACAAACTATATGGTGATAATCAGGATTTAAGTTCATAAATCAGTTTATAATAAATATTCTTAGCCGGCAGTTAATCAATTAAAATATACAGTTATGAATCCTATTAACATTTTTCTAGCAGACGATGACCAAGATGATCGAGAACTTTTTATGGACGCTTTGTCCGAATTACCTATTGAAACTTCGGTAAAACAATTTGAAAACGGCGTTGATCTAATGGCGGAATTGTACTCTGACCACCCCAAGCCAGACACCATTTTTTTAGACCTTCGAATGCCCCTTATGGACGGATTTGAATGCCTAACGGATATCCGTAACATACCTGAATTATCAGAAATACAAATAATCATTTATTCCACATCCTATAATGAAAATGAAGTAGAACAACTGAAAGAGAGTGGGGCCAATCTTTACATTAAGAAACCCAACTCGTACAATCAATTAAAAACCGTCTTATATAAATCTCTGAAACCTATTCAAAATACAACCTCAAAAACCAATGACGATTTAAGTTTTATGGTTATTGTCTAGAATTACAGCAATTATACATAAGTTTTTACTTTTTTAATCCTATCGCCTATATCAAATTTGGTGGACTGCGACCTTATTCCAATAAAGCGAACGGATATATTAATCACATTTTTGCCTTTTAGGTACAGCATACAAAAGGCACAATTATCATCTTTTAGTCCTCTACGGGAAGATATATGTTAAAAGTAGCACCCTTGCCCAATTCACCCTGTGCCGTAATAACACCGTGATGATTCTCTACAATACGCTTTATTATAGCGAGTCCTATTCCTGTTCCTGGATATTCTGTCCTCCCATAAAGGCGCTGAAATAGTTCAAAGATCTTTTCACTGTATTCTTGTTCAAAGCCTATACCGTTGTCCGCAAATGTGATATGGCAATATTTAGTATCGTCATGAAAATTTACGCCTTCCAATAAATTTCCGGGAACGTACTCGTTTTTTATAGTTACGTGGACAGGTTTTTCTGGTTTTGCAAACTTTAAAGAATTACTTAGCAAGTTATAGAAGAGCTGTTTAAATTGAAATGGAATTATATTGACCATGCAAGTTTTATCTGTTTCGATAATGGCATTTTTCTGAAGAAGTTCTTCACTAAGGTCTTGTTTCACTTCCTCTATGATAAGATTAAGATTGGTTTTCTCAAAATCGCCCTCCATATTATGTGTTCGGGAATAGGCCAACAAATCGTCGATCAGCGTCTGCATCCTTTCTGCGGAAAATTGCATCCTTTTAAATAGATATTTTCCATTTTCTGAAAGTGTATCGTGATCCTTTTCAATTATTCTGGAAGCAAACGTTTGAATTTTTCTTAATGGCTCCTGTAAATCATGGCTTGATATGTATGCAAAGGATTGGAGTTCCTTGTTCATTTTCTGCAGCTCAATGTTCTTTTGTTCCAGCTCAGCTTGCTTTTCCTTAAGTGCATCATCTGATTCTTTCTTGGCTGTAAGGTCATGGGTTACTTTTGAATATCCTATAACCTCATTTTTTTCATTATGCACTGCTGTAATTACCACGCTTGCCCAAAATAAAGTATTGTCCTTTCTTACGCGCCATCCTTCCTGTAATGCCTTGCCGTTTCTGGCAGCCAGACCCAATAACCTTTTGGGAAGTCCACTTTTTCTATCTTCCTCCGTGTAAAAATTGGAAAAATTCTTACCTATTATCTCTTGGGCCTTATAGCCCTTAATTTTTTCTGCTCCTGTATTCCAGTTCTCCACAATTCCCTCGGGGTTCAAATAAAGTATGGCGTAGTCCTGTACTTCCTCCACCATTAGGTGATAGCGCTGTTCGCTTTTTTTAAGCGACTCGTTTAATTCTACCAGCTCGGCAGTGCGTTCCTGAACTTGTTTTTCCAATTTATTAAGGAAAATTTTCTGTTCCTGAATATCCGTACTACTTCCTACCCACATTTGTATAATTCCGCCATCATTACGTTGTGGCTTTGCACGGCTCAACTGCCAACGGTATTCACCATCATGTCTTTGAAAGCGATGCTCCAATAAAAAATCCTTACCGGTTGTAATGGCTTCTTCCCAAGTTTTAAAATTTCTTTTCCTATCGGCCGGATGCACCATCTGTAACCATCCTTTATTAATTAATTGATCCTGCGGCAATCCAGAAAATTCAAAAACTGATTGATTAAAATAATTCAAATTCCCTTTTGGATCTGCAGTCCAAACTAACTGGGGAAGCGAGTCTGCCAGTAATCTGAATTTTTTTTCACTTTCTTCTATTTTCTTGCGGGTAATTACTTGATCCGTAACTTCAATACCCAAAGCCATTATTCCTTCAATTTTCCCGGTAGTATCTAAAAGTGGTTCGAAGCTGAAGTTTAGATAAGCCATATTCAAATTCCCCTTTCTCATGATTTCCACAGGAAACTCCGAAGTAGAAAAAGAATTGCCAGTACTATAGACCTCGTCCAACAACTCTTTAATACCTTGTGACCTAAGTTCTGGCATTGCTTCCAAAATTGGTTGTCCCAATACTTCATCCTCCCTTCTCCCCCACATTTGCAGTGCAAGTGAATTGACCAATTCCGTAACATGGTCCTTACCTTGAAATATAGCTATCGATACAGGGGCTTGAGCAATCATTGTGCGAAGCCTACGTTCACTTTCTTGTAATTCCTTTTTGGTAATTACGGTTTCGGTAGTCTCTGTGCAGGTAACAACTACGCCATTTACCTTGCCATCATCATCAAAAGCGGCACTATAGCAGAATGTCCAATATATGTCCTCCATGCTCCCATTTCGGTGAAATGGCACCAATTGGTCACTATATGAAATAGGTTTGGCAGTAGTGACCACTTTACTGATCAAAGGGCCAATAAACTCCCATATCTCCGGCCAAACGTCCTTGCCCTTTTTTCCAATAGCCGGATGTTTTCCTTCTATCCCTAAACTTGGTCTGTACGCATCATTATAAAAGCAGATAAGCTCATCACCCCAAAAAAGAAACATGGGATAGGATGAGTGCAAAATTATGGCTAGGGTGGTACGCAAACTTACAGGCCAATTACTGATAGGGCCCAGAGAGCTGTTATTCCAGTCCATCTCCCTAATAAGCTCGCCCATGTGGCCACTATTCTCAAGGAACGAGAGATTATTTGCTTTATGGGTAGAATTCAATTTCATTTACTTTAAGGTTGTATCACAAATTCTTCTCTAGAGGCTTGTAATACTTCGTTTTGTTTGATCAAATCAATGGTCCTACCAATTACAGATTTGAGTGTAGAAAAATCGGCTGGTTTGCGAATGTAGTATTGCGCCCCTTTGCCGTATAATTGGTCCATGACATCAATATTGGAAGAAGTGGAATAAATTATTACAGGCAAATGTCTAAATTTTTCACTTTGTTTTATTTCCGATAAACACTCTGTTCCAGACTTTCGAGGCATGTTCAGATCCAGAAAGAGCACTTGTGGCAGATTGGGCAAATTATTTTCAAGAAAATCCATAAGCTCTACCCCATTGTTAACAGTTTTCAATGTTGCACACAATGAAAGCTCGTCCAAAGCTTCCTTAAAAAACATGCAATCGTCTTCATCATCGTCTGCAAGAAGTATTTGAAAGTCCCTATTGGCCACGTCCTATTGGTTTAGATATTGAAATTAACATTTGCCTCATTAATTCCTCATACGTAAAAATAAACAAAAATAAACGCCAATTGAATTTCCATTGAGATTGTTTATCACAGGCATATTCTTTAGATTCTTCTGGACTAAAAATTTGGGACCTTTTATATATACTATTATTTTTGGCTTATCTTCCTTGCTTTTAAACGGAAAGGCTTATACCTTTAGGAACAAATGTGTGGTTAACACAAGTTTCAATTAGTTATGGCATTGCCAAGCACCACTGTACTTTAAAATGCCATATGACCAAATCCAAGACCCAAAGCCCCAAGGAATACCTCAATACCCTTATATTCATACATGCTGCATTGCTTATTGGAGTTTTGTTGTTTACCATTTTCATCTATGCAACGGGGGAAGGTTTTTTGATAGATTTCACAAAAGACAATAATGTTTTTGTATATCTTGTCCCAACCATTGCCATGTTGAGCTATTTTATAAGCAACTATGTGTTCGGTAAACAATTAAAGGACTTAACAAAACTTAACTCTTTAAAAGGTAAATTGGTACTATACCTACAGGCATCTGTGGTAAGATTTGCATTTATAGAGGGTGCAGCAATATTGAGTACTATTGCTTATAGGTTGAACAACCATATTTTTTATCTGGTTATTTCCTTACTTTTAATTCTTTATCTTTTTAAACTTAGACCCACCAAGAATATGGTTATAAGCGATTTGGAATTAAAATTGGAGGACCAACAATTTTTCCAAAAAGAAAACGAGGAAATAAAATAAAATTGGTCACTACTTATAGCTTGGCATATGCAACACCTATACAATGGACATCAAAAATAAAATATACAACGACATAGATACGATTATTATCGGCTCTGGGGCCGGCGGATTGTCTGCCGCCATTTGTCTATCAAAAGCAGGCCAGCGGGTATTGGTATTGGAACAACACGATGTTCCAGGTGGCTGGTGCCATAGCTTCTATTTAAATGGCCACCGTTTTTCTCCAGGAGTACATTATATTGGCCTGCTCGGGGAAGGAGAATCTACAAGAACCCTTTATGAAGGATTGGGGATAGCCAATGATCTGGTTTTCTTTAGAATGAACCCTAAGGGATATGAACACTGCTTTATTGGAGAGGAAAGAATTGACCTGCCCGGTAATTTTAATGATTTGAACACCTCGCTAGGGCAAAGGTTCCCTATGGAAAAAAAGCGTATCTATAATTATTTGAAGTTGGTCAGGAATGTTTCCCGACAAATACAACTGATTCCCAAGATAAACGGTTTTTGGGACAATATCACTATCCCTTTTAGAACCAAGCATATGGGTAAGTATGCGCTTTTCAGCTTGAAGCGTGTTATCAACTGGCATATCAAGGACCCCCTGCTGCAAAAAGTCCTAAATATACAATGGGGAGACCACGGATTGGCTCCTTCGCGGGCCAGTTTCCCTTTGCACTGCGCTGTTATGGACCATTATTTTAGCGGGGGATACTACCCCATGGGTGGCGGTGCTGCCATTGTAAAAGCCATGACCAGGGCACTGCAAAAAAATGGTGGAACCATCCGCACAAGCACAGCAGTAAAAAGCATTCTTTTGGAAGGGGATAAAAGGAAAAAAGCCATTGGGGTGGAATTGGAAAGTGGGGAGAAAATATTTGCGTCAAGAATCATTTCCAATGCTGACCCTGGAACAACCTATCTAAACTTGGTAAAAGAACAAAACCTAAGCACAAAACTTCGTAAAAAACTTAAAAAGACAAAGTATTCCTGTAGTTCCCTAATGCTTTTTCTAAGCGTTGATATAGACGTTCGAAAATTAGGAATGGATTCGGGAAATATATGGATGATGGATAACAGGGATATGGACAGCATTTACGAGGAGATGACCGCAGTTGATATTACTAGTGGCGACGTGTTTCCAGGTTTGTTCATAAGCTGTACAACGCTAAAAGACCCCACAAGTTTCGATGGAAAACACCACTCCCTGGAAGTTATTACTTATATTAATCCCGATTCGTTCTCCAAATTTAACGAAGAAGATAAACAACGGTCAAAGGAATATTTGGAATTCAAGGAAATATTGACCCATAAAATGATAAACACTTTGGAACGTGCCCTACCCGGTATTAGCGACCATATTGTTCATAAAGAATTGGGTACACCAATCACCAACAAGTACTATTTGAAAAGTACCAATGGCAGCGTATATGGTACAGAAAAGAGTTTTGGGCAGATAGGTCCCTTTGCGTTTAGGGCTAAGAGCGAAATTGAAAATTTGTATATGTGCGGGGCAAGTATTCAATCCCATGGAGTGGCCGGTGCCAGTTATTCCGGGGTCCAAACGGCAGCTGTTATACTAAATTGCAGACAGGATGACCTGATAAAACCAGATGATTCCCAGAACATTAGGATCTTTGAAGCGGAGGATCATACTGACTATCCAACAGATATCCGACAAAAAATAAATTTGAGAAAAGCTCGATTGCTATCAAATGAAAAAAAATCAATGAAAATTCAAAACTAGCCCTAGTATTATTATTTTATAACCACTTTTACCAATATGAAAACCATGAAATTATCCATTGCCTTGTTTGTACTGACCATCTTTACCATGAATTCTAGTTTTTCCCAAGATTGGGCAAATCTAGAACGCTTTTCAGAAAACAATAAAAAAATAGGCCCACCTCTTGCCAATGAAAATCGTGTGGTATTTATGGGCAATTCCATTACCATAGGTTGGCTGAACAAAAGACCAGAATTTTTTGAGGGGAGACCTTACATCAACAGAGGTATTAGTGGGCAGACTACCCCACAAATGTTATTGCGTTTTAGACAGGACGTAATCGATTTAAATCCCAAAGTAGTGGTTATTTTGGCTGGAACCAATGATATTGCGGGTAACACAGGCCCTTCCACCCCCAAAATGATATTGGACAATATAAAGTCCATGGCAGAACTGGCAAAGGCCAACGGAATTAAAGTTATTATTTCATCCGTGCTCCCTGCCTATGACTACCCTTGGAGACCTGGATTAAATCCCAATGAAAAAATACCTGCATTGAACAAACTATTAAAAGAATATACAGAAGCAAATGGTCATATTTATTTGGACTATTTTACCGCTATGGCCGATGATAGAAACGGACTTCCCAAAAAATATGCGGACGATGAGGTTCATCCTACCCCAGCGGGTTATGCCGTAATGGAGCCCTTGGTGGAAGCAGCAATAAATAAGGCCTTACATCCCAATTAAACGTGGGATGACTCTCTATCCAATTGTTTCATTTCTCATTTCAAAACAACAAAAACTATACTTAAATACATCCGGCAGAAGTTTTATTGATTAATTGAAATACCGGGAAGACCTCTAATTACAACTTCCATTGAGCAGCGAAGGATGCCCTCATAGCAAAATATATTTCTAATTTTGGCAAATGAACAAAAGTAGTACCAGCATCCTTATTCCTTTTAAGAATACCGCGGAATTTCTACCGGATTGCATGCAATCCATCATTGACCAAACATATGACGACTGGGAAATTTTGGCTGTAAATGACCATTCTACTGACAATAGCTTGGATATCATGCATTCGTATGCGCAAAAGGAAACCAGGATCAAAGTATTGAAAAATGAAGGCAAGGGAATAATTGAGGCCCTTAGAACAGCATATTCCCATTCCAAGGGCACTTATATAACCAGAATGGATTCTGATGACATTATGTCCCCAAACAAGTTGGAAATCATGGTCAATTCCCTTAAAGCCCATGGGCAGGGCCACCTAGCCCTAGGTAAGGTGAAATACTTTTCCAAAGATGGGGTTGGGGATGGTTACAAGAGTTATGAAAAATGGTTGAACCGCTTAACGGAAAAGGGATTAAATTATTCAGAAATATATAAGGAATGTGTAATACCCTCCCCTTGTTGGATGGTACATAGGAACGATCTGGAAAAGGCAGGGTCATTTTCTTCAAATCGTTATCCGGAAGATTACGACCTAGCATTCCGTTTTTATGAGCAGGGTCTGAAATGTGTACCAACCAATGAACTTCTTCACTATTGGCGCGATTATGGCCATAGGACTTCCAGAACTAGTGAACACTATGCCCAAAATTATTTCTTGGACATTAAACTTCATTATTTTTTACAACTAGACCATGATAACAAAAGCCCCTTAGTACTCTGGGGTGCAGGCAACAAAGGAAAAACTTTGGCCAAAAAACTTCTAAAAAAAAACATAGCGTTTACATGGGTTTGCAATAACTCCAACAAAATTGGATTGGATATTTATGGTAAAAGGATGGATCACTATTTGGAAATAAATAAACTTCAAAAAGCCCAGATCATAATTACCGTTGCCAACAAAGAAGCCCAGGAATTTATAAAAGACCATTTGTTGGCACAGGGAAAAAAAACTGTTCAAGACTTTTTCTTTTTTTGTTGAACTTGTAATTGCCCCACTTCTTTAAAGAATATCCTTGCTTTTACTGGTAACTTAATTAGTTCACAGATGGACAATAAATTTAAGACTGCCTCGAAATTCTTTTCTTATATTTGAAAAATTAAATTTAGGAATGCTGTTTAAACATCCGGAACTCCTTTGGGCCCTTTTACTTCTCCTTATTCCTATTTTCATTCATCTTTTCCAACTCCGTAGATTTAAGAAAACCCCATTTACCAATGTAAAAATCTTAAAAAAAGTAGTAGCGGAATCCAGAAAGAGCAACTCCTTAAAAAAGTGGCTACTTTTATTTACCCGCCTATTGCTCCTAACTGCACTAATTATTGCTTTTGCCCAACCCTTTATACCAGGAAAATCGGCGCTGAAAAGCAACGAAATAGTTATCTACCTTGATAATTCACTAAGTATGCAGGCCAAAATGGGAACTGCAACCTTATTGGAAAATATGGTGCAGGGGATACTAAAATCTGTTCCTGAAGAAAATATTTTCACTCTTTTTACCAATGATAAAATATTTCGGGAAGTTCGTATTGGCGACATTAAAAACGATTTGCTTGCCCTGCCCTATTCCAACAACCAATTACAGTTGAAAGAAATTAATTTAAAGGCCAAAACCTTATTCTCCGAAGCTGTAGGCGCACAAAAAGATCTAGTCCTGATTTCGGATTTTCAAAAGAGAATTGGTCCTTCCTCTACAGACTCGCTTCCAGACATAAACAGGCATTTGGTAAAAATGACACCGGAAAACCTTGTTAATATTTCAATCGATACTGTATTTATCAATAGTATTTCCTCAGAGAATTTAGATTTAAAAAGTATACTCTCTACCAACGCTGAATTGGACAACACTCCGGTTTCCCTGTATAATGGAGAAAAATTGATTGCAAAAACATCGGTTACCTTCAACAAGAATAAAAAGGGCGAGGTAATTTTTACCATTCCGGCGAACGAACTTATCAATGGCGAAATTTTGATTTCCGATTCAGGACTTAATTATGACAATCAACTTTACTTCAATTTGGCCAAGCAAGATAAAATCAAGGTATTATCCGTAGGGGATGCCGATAGTGATTTTTTAAGACGTATTTACGACAAGGAGGTGTTTCAGTATTCCAATTTAAGCCTAAAGTCTTTAAATTACAGCCTATTGGAGTCGCAAAATTTGATAATTCTCAACGAACTTAACGCTGTCCCCATAGCCTTGCAGAACGCCCTACAAGCCTTTAAAAATGCCGGAGGCAGTTTAGCGGTTATTCCAAGTGGCCAAGCTAATATGGAAAATTACAATTCCTTTTTAATGGGGCTTTCCAATACTATGCTAATTTCTTCGGTTATGGAAGAAAGAAAAATTAGTCAGATTGCTTTTGCCCACCCCTTGTATAAGAATGTATTCGAAAAAGAAGTAACCAACTTCCAATATCCCTCTGTCAATTCTTTTTACAGTATTAAATCGGCCAAGCCAAAAATCCTTTCTTACCAAAGTGGTGATCCATTTTTGGTAGGGGAAGACGGTACTTATTTATTTACGGCACCCATATCAAAGGAAAATTCAAATATTTTAAATTCTCCCTTAATTGTCCCAACCTTATACAACATGGGTATGGCAAGTCTTAAGATTCCCAGAATTTATGAAATGATAGGTAGTAAAACCTCTGTTGATATCCCAGTCAATCTTACAAAAGATCGGATTTTGAAAGTGTCTCAAAAAGATTTTGAATTTATTCCCTTTCAACAATCATTTACCAACAAAACCACCTTAACTTTTGATGATTATCCTGAGATTTCCGGGATATACAATATAACGGATGAAGGAAAGATAATTAAGAACATAAGTTTCAACTTTCCCAGGGAAGAAAGTCAGCTACATTATATGGACCTTGATGAACTTAATGCAAGTAGCAAAAACAACAATATTTCAGCCTTGTTCCAAAATATAGAAAATGACAATAGCATCAACGAGCTTTGGAAATGGTTTATTATTTTAGCATTAGCATTTATATTTATTGAAGTTCTTATACAAAAATTTCTGAAATGAACATACTTTTAAAATCTGCCAAGATAGTTGCTCCTAACAACAAGGAACTTCATTTAAAAAAACGCGATATTCTTATAAAAAAAGGGGTAATTGAAGATATTGCTGCCAATTTGGATGTTCAAGGTAAGACAAAGCTTATCCAATTAAAGAATCTACATGTATCCCTCGGATGGTTCGATTCCAGCGTAAGTTTTGGTGAACCGGGATATGAGGAAAGGGAAACCATAGAAAATGGCCTATACACTGCGGCAAAGAGCGGTTTTACAGACATTGTCCTCAACCCCAATACCAATCCCCTCCCCGATAGCAGCTCCGATATTGTTTTTTTAAAGAATGCTTCCAAAAATGCAGCTACTACACTTCATGCTTTGGGAACATTGACCGTTAAGTCTGAAGGAGAAAGTTTGGCCGAACTATATGATATGAAAACTGCCGGTGCCGTAGGTTTTTATGATTATAAATTACCTTTAAGGAACTCTAACCTTCTAAAAATTGCCCTTCAATATGCCCATAATTTCAATGGCCTTGTACATTCTTTTCCTATGGATCTGCAGATTGCCGGAAAAGGAATTGTAAATGAAGGGGAAGTCTCCACAAAACTGGGTCTGAAAGGAATTCCCAATTTGGCCGAAGAGCTAAATATTGTGAGGGATCTGTTCATATTGGAATATACGGGAGGAAAACTGCACATCCCCACTATTTCAACTGCCAATTCCGTAAAACTCATTGCGGAGGCCAAAAAAAAGGGAATGGATGTTAGCTGCAGCGTAGCAGTACACAACCTATGCTTCACCGACGAGGCCTTGGCAGAGTTCGATTCCCACTATAAATTGATGCCACCGCTCAGGATCCAATCGGACCGCAAGGCTTTGATAAAAGGATTAAAGGATGGGACCATAGATTTTGTTACCACAGACCATAGGCCTATGGATATTGAACACAAAAGAGTGGAATTCGATAATGCCTCGGACGGCACTATAGGTCTGGAAAGCGCTTTTGGAATGCTAAATCAGATTTTTGATCTTGATACCACCATTTCCCTCTTGACCAAAGGTCGCGAAAGATATGGCATTGAAACACCTAGTTTCAAAGTAGGTGAAAATGCAGCACTTACCCTTTTTGATCCCGATCTGGAATACACCTTTGAAGAGCAGGACATTTTATCCAATTCAAAGAATAGCTGCTTTTTGGGAAGTAAACTTAAAGGAAAGGTTTACGGAATTGTATCCAACAATCAAATAATTAACTAAATTTATAGGAACTAAAATCTTAAAGATGGACCAGAATACTATAAGTGAGGGAAAAACTATGGCAATAATTAGTTACATTACTGTAATTGGCCTGCTCATTGCCTTTATAGTGAACAGTGATAAAAAAAATGAATTTGTCAAATTCCATATTGGACAATCATTAAGGGTTTGGATATTGGCCATTGCACTTTCCATTGTCCTTGGACTTATAGCTGTTACTATGGGTATGGGTTTCCTTAGAATATTACAGTGGGCCCCATGGATTTTGGCTATAATGGGTATCATAAATGCCAACAATGGTAAATTGGAAAAATTACCTATTATTGGGTCTATTGGGGAGTAATTATAAGAATCAATAAATTCAGGGAGGTCTAATAAGGGCCTCTTTTTTTGTTCAAATTTTAAACTTGACTAACTTTGCCTCTATGGATAATGTTATTAAGGAAGGAAAGACTACGGCAATTGTGGCTTACCTCACAATGGTTGGGGCGTTGATTGCCATTTCGATGAATTCGGATCCCAAGAACGAGTTTGCCCGGTTTCATACCCGGCAGGCATTTGGATTGCATCTCGTTTTCCTTGGCTTTGCTATCTTTTTAAGCAATTGGTACAACGAATATGCCTGGTATGGCCTCTATGTTTTTTATATAGTACTTTGGTTCTACGGTTTTCTGGGAGCCTTGAACAACAAGAAACAAGAGGTTCCTGTACTTGGTCCCTATTTTCAAAAATGGTTCACTTTTATATCTTAAAATGACTACAGCTCCCCTTTCATTGGAACACCTTATTAGACCTTCAAATAGTAACGAGGGCAAGCCCCCAGTACTCTTTATGTTCCACGGCTATGGAAGCAATGAGGAAGATCTGTTTTCCTTTGCCTCCGAACTCCCTAAAGAACTTTGCATCATATCCGTTAGGGCCCCCTACCCTATGCAACCCTATGGCAATGCTTGGTATGCCATTAACTTTGAAGCAGAAAAAGGCAAATGGAACAATGAGGAAGAAGCGGTTCTCTCCAGGGATAAAATTAAAGTATTTATAGAGGAGGCTTGCAGAACCTATGGACTGGACGAAAAAAATGTAACCCTATTAGGGTTCAGCCAAGGCACCATCCTAAGTTATGCGGTAGCCCTGTCCTACCCAGAGTTGGTCAAAAATGTAATTGCCCTGAGCGGTTATATCAATGAAAACCTTATGTTGAAGAATTATAAGGAAAACGACTTCAAAAATCTAAAAATCTATGTCTCCCACGGAAGTGTAGATCAGGTAATTCCTGTTGCTTGGGCGCAGCAAGCCCCCGCTATTTTAAAAGATCTAAACATAGATTATGTATATGAGGAATTCCCTGTTGGCCATGGTGTGGCCCCTCAAAATTTCTACTCTTTCAAGTCGTGGCTACAGGGCAAAATTTAATTGCTGCGGGTATACAATAAATGGTCCATCAAAGAAAAATCCACACCCAGATCATCCTTAAGTTCATACTTGATCAATACTTCTCCCCAATATTTCCCATCTGAGAAATCGGCCAAAATCCATTTATGGTTTAAAATGTTGATTTTGTTTATTTTAAAATCGTTTTCCATACCCTCATAAGGGATTAGCGGATTATCACCTTTACTTTCATTGGTCTCCAATAATTTATCCGAAATATAGAGGCTGGGATCCTTTAAATTTAAATGATCGTAATAGGCCAAGGCGTCATCATTATTTTCCAAAGAAAAATATTGATTGTCCAAAACCTTTATATGTAATTTCTGTATAGAATCCTCCAACTGGGAAAGCTTCTCCTCCTGGGCTTCTATTTTGGTGTTTTTTGTCTTCACCATGTTATTGGTACTTACAAATTGGTAAAGTGCTATTAGTGCAACGAATATGAACAAATACAAGTAAATCTTATGTTTCATTCCCTTATTTTCTATTTAATTGGTTTAATAAAATTGTTTTAAGTTGAAATATTTCCATTAACCCAGATATATAAGGCTGTTTAAACCTCTATAACCAGATTGTCATAGGCCAAATGCACATTATCCGGAAGCTGTTTCTCAACCTCATCATGAAAACCCAATAAGTGGCTTATATGGGTCAAATAAGCCGTTTTAGGCTTCACTATATCAATAAATTCCAAAGCTTCCTCCAAATTGAAATGTGAATGGTGGGGCTCTATTCGCAAGGCATTGATTACCAAGGTTTTTACCCCCTTTATTTTTTCCATTTCTTCTTTTTCCATACTTTTTACATCGGTTAGATATACAAAGTCCTGTATTCTAAACCCAAAAACCTGTAATCTATTGTGTTGCGCCTCTACAGGTATGGCCATTAAGTTTCCAATCCTAAACGGCTTATTATTTTTAATAGTATTGATCTCAACGGCAGGGGCCCCAGGATATCTATTTTCATCGGCGAATATATAATCGAACCGTTGTTTTATAGAAGTAACAACCCGTTCATGGGCGTAGATAGGAATATCCCCTTGTCTGAAAAAAAATGGTCTTATATCATCTATTCCTGCGGTATGATCGGAATGTTCATGGGTAAACAAAATTCCATCTATCTTTACCACATTGTTGGTAAGCATTTGCTGTCTAAAATCGGGGCCACAATCTATTACATAATTATACGAATCCCAAGAAACCATTACCGAAACCCGCAGCCTTTTATCCTTGGAATTATTGCTTAAACAAACAGGGTGTTTGCTCCCAATTACGGGGATTCCCTGTGATGTTCCAGTACCTAGAAAAGTTATTTTCAATCTTACATCTATTTAATCCAAATTTATAACTATTTTATTTAATAGATAGCCCAAACTTTTTAACTTTGCTACAAGTAAATAAGACACTATGTCCAATATTTTTAAGAAGGAAATCGCTTTTACCAATGTCCCGTCCATTAAGGCAAAAACTTTAAGGATAAATTTGAATCCTGATATTTACGGTACATTTTCTGAAATAGGTGCAGGGCAGGAAACTTCCGCGCACTTTTTTAGGTCGGGCGGTGCTTCGGGTACCATTGCTAAAGCAATGAGTGCCTACGACAAGGATTTTAGTGATGCTATTTACGGTATAGAGGAAGACGGTAGATACGTAACCCAGTCCAGGTTAAAAAAGATGTTGGCCCATGAAATGGAGAACATGGACAATAGGATAAGCCGGGAAAAACACCCCGACAGATTGTTTTTTTCCTATGCCAATACAGTTGCTACTATTGATTTCTCCAAGAGATATAAAGGCCATGGATGGATCGGAATCCGATATCAATTGGATCCCAAACAAAAAGAATTAAACGAAATTATCCTACATATTCGCTTTAAACAAAATGAAGCGAGGTTACAACAGGAAACCTTGGGTATTGTTGGGGTCAACCTTATTTACGGTGCATTTTACAAATACGATAAGCCTAGAAAATTACTTAAATACCTTTATGACCATATCGACAAGGATACGGTTGAAATAGATATGGTTAATTTTTCAGGACCAAATTTTACTGAAGTCGATAATAGGTTAATGAGTTTACAGCTCGTTAAAAATGATATGACCGATGCGGTAATGTTTGGACCCGATGGCAATAATCTTTTGCCGGCGACCATTCTTTACAAAAAAAATATTTTGGCCTTACGTGGTAGCTTTAGACCAGTGACCATGGTTAATATGGACATGTTTAAAAAATCCTATGAAATATTTATCAGGGAGCCCAGTGTTGAGGAGGAAAATACCGTTGTTATTTTTGAAATTACCCTTTCCAACCTTCGTGCTTCCGGGGAAATAGATGAACAGGATTTTATGGATCGGGCAGAACTATTATGTTCTTTGGGCCATACGGTAATGATTTCGAAATTTCAGGAGTACTTTAAACTTGTTGAATATTTTAGCAATTATACCAAATCCAAGATAGGTCTTACCATGGGGGTAAACAATTTGGTCGATATTTTTGATGAAAAATACTACCGTCATCTTAGTGGGGGTATCCTAGAGGCTTTTGGTAAATTATTCTTTAAAGATCTTAAAGTTTACTTGTACCCAATGCGCAACGAGGAAACTGGGCAAATTATGACCAGTAACACCATAAAAGTCCACCCTAGAATGAAAGAATTGTACAAATTCTTCAAATACAATGGAAAGGTGATGGACATTATAGATTACGATCCGGAAATACTACATGTTTTCTCCAGGGATGTACTCAAAAAAATAATCAACGGAGAAGAAGGTTGGGAATCCGTACTTCCTGAGGGCATAGCGGAAATAATAAAAAAGAAGAAACTTTTCATCCGTAAACCCATAGAGGAAGAACAGGAAAAAGCCTAATTTACCAGGGTTTTAATGTAAGGGGCTGTAATAATCTTTTGGATAATTACAGCCCCTTGTGCTTGTATCAGCATTTATAGAATTTGTGCAGCGTGGTCTTTGGTCTTGACCTTATCTATTACCTTTTCTACAACTCCGTCCCCATCAATAACAAAAGTCATTCTGTGAATACCATCATATTTTTTTCCCATAAACTGTTTTGGCCCCCAAACCCCAAAAATATTGAGGATGGTATGGTCTTCATCCGCTAACAACGGAAAGGGAAATTGATATTTATTTTTAAAATTTAATTGACGTTTTTGTGAGTCGGCACTAACACCTAGCAGCTCATAACCCTGTGCTTTTAGTTCGGTATAATTATCCCTCAAATTACAGGCCTCAGCGGTACACCCGGGAGTACTTGCCTTTGGATAGAAAAAGACAATTAGTTTTTTACCCTTATAGTCGGAAAGCTTAATATCATTGCCGTTTTCATCCTTAGCCGAAAATGCGGGTACCTTGTCCCCTACTTTTAAAGTATTCATAGTTATATTTTAAGTAAATTTATATTTAAAAACACACCCAAAAGAAAGGGCGTTTCCATAATTATATTTTTATAAAATTACGCAATAAATGACGAAAGCGGAAAAAGTAAACTTTACCATTGAAACTTTACAAACAATATATCCCACCATTCCAGTTCCTCTAGACCACAAAGACCCTTACACCCTGCTGATTGCAGTATTATTGTCCGCACAAAGTACCGATGTTAGGGTCAATCAGATAACTCCGATACTATTTGCCAAGGCAGACAATCCATACGATATGGTAAAAATGACGGCAGATGAAATAAGGGAAATTATTAAACCGGTTGGACTATCACCCATGAAATCCAAAGGAATTTATGGGCTTTCTAAAATCCTGATTGAAAAATATGACGGACAAGTTCCTCAAGATATCGAATTATTGGAACAATTCCCGGCAGTTGGACACAAAACTGCGAGCGTAGTGGTTTCCCAAGCATTTGGCATACCGGCTTTTCCCGTGGATACCCATATACATAGACTCATGTACAGATGGGGGTTTTCCAATGGTAAAAATGTGGTACAAACAGAAAGAGACGCGAAAAGATTATTCCCAAAAGAGTTATGGAACGATCTTCATTTACAGATAATTTGGTACGGAAGGGAATATTCCCCTGCGAGAGGGTGGAATTTGGAAAAAGACATAATAACCAAAACAATAGGAAGAAAAAAGGTTTTGGATGCCTACTACAAAACAAAAAATCCCAACTAGGAGTTGGGATTTTTTAGTCTAGTTTAAATTATTTTCGAATTGAATATTACTATATTCAACTATTTGCAAAGATTTGGAATAGCCAATCAAAAACTTTATAGTTTCAGGACTCGCTTTGGCAAGTTTACACTTGTGTTGATTCTCAGAGTAAATTTTTTCCATAAGATTATAGTATTGTTATGATAAGATAACGCTACTAAAATGGAAATATTGTCCGGTTCGTCCTATGACCTATTAATTCGTTAAAACGATATTATGTTTTTCAATAATTTTTCTAAGGTTTATAAGTGCGTATCTCATTCTTCCCAAGGCCGTATTGATACTAACCCCAGTGTTTTCAGAGATTTCCTTAAAGCTCATGTCTCTGTAAATACGCATTAAAAGAACTTCTTTTTGATCGTCCGGTAATTCTTCTATTAATAATGTAATATCAGAATCTATTTGATCCTTGATAAGTTGTTTTTCTACATTAAGTTTATCATCACCAATTACGGAAAAGATATTGAAATCATCATTCCCTTCAAACATTGGCATTCTTTTGTTTCTTCTAAAGTGATCAATTACCAAGTTGTGGGCTATTCTCATTACCCAAGGCAAAAACTTACCTTCCTCGCTATAATTTCCCTTTTTTAAGGTTTTAATCACTTTAATAAAGGTATCCTGAAAAATGTCCTCTGAAACATCCCGGTCCAATACCTTAGAATAAATAAAGCTACTAATACGTTGGTTGTGCCTGTTGATCAAAACCTCTAAAGCTTTTTCATTACCGTTAATGTAATCCTTTACTAATACTGAGTCATCTATTTGCAGTTCCATACAAAATATTGTTTTTGGTTAAACTAGGGGGCCTCCCCTTTCGGTTCGGACTTTTTTTTTATTACTTTTTTTTTTTGAAGACTTTAAATCTTCATTATTAATTAGCAACAGGATAAAAGTATATAAATGGTAAGGTGTGCAAAAAACTATGTTGTAAAACCCCCGTTAATTGATGTCAAATGCCAATTTTCTTATTTTACGCATAATAATTGGTCAAAAATGAAGTTGAAAGGGCCTAAAGGAATTACTGGTAAGACTATTTATTATTGTCAGCTGCTGGAAAGATAGAATAACCTATATATTAATGAATAAAGAAAACAAGTACAGTTTATTCTAATGGGCCTACTATAAGGATGCCCTGGTTATAAATTTAATGGGCAGGGTATTACATTGTGAAATGAAATCTTGGGAGAATACTTATTAAGGTATAGCTTTTTAAAACCAATTACCCATGTATTTAAGTAAACCATTACTTAAATACATGGGTAAGCACATACTATTGATAAAACTGTTGTAAGCCTCTAGTTTAAGCAATGCTCATCCAATTCATCCTTACACTTATCGCATTTAATGATATAAAGTGATTTAGAGTAATTCAACAAAAAATCTATTTTGGACCTACGTGTAGACATTAGTTTACAATTGTTCTTAGTAGTAACGTTGAATTTCCCCATAATAATATATTGTTATTGTCAAATAACGCAAGTGTTATGAAGAAATTAACCAAAAGCGGTTGTAAGGCCTATTAATTCGTTAAAATAATGTTGTTCTTTTCTACAATCTTCCGGAGGTTGATAAGTGCATAACGCATTCTGCCCAAGGCTGTGTTAATACTAACCCCTGTATTTTCAGATATTTCCTTAAAGCTCATATCCTTATATAAGCGCATTTCCAGAACTTCCATCTGGTCTTTCGGCAATTCCTTGATAAGAAGTGTCAGATCCTGATCTATCTGGTCCTTAATAAGTCTCCTTTCAGCATTTAATTGATCATCGCTAATTATGGAGAAGATATTAAAATCATTGCTGCCTTCAAATCTGGGCATTCGTTTATTCTTCCTAAAATAATCGATTATTAGATTATGCGAAATACGCATTACCCAAGGCAGAAATTTTCCTTCTTCATTATAATTACCCTTCTTTAGGGTTCTTATAACCTTTATAAAGGTATCTTGAAAAATATCTTCTGTAATTTCCCGATCTTGTACTTTGGAATAAATAAAACTGCTAAGTCGCTGGTTGTGGCGGTCAATTAGTTTTTCCAGGGCTCTTTCGTCCCCGTTCATGTAGTCTTTTACTAGTACTGAATCTTCTATTAATAGTTCCATACAAATTACTTTTTTGAGGCTAAAATGCCAGACCTGTTTTGTGTTACAAGTGCATTTTGAGCAAAATTTTAAAAAAGTAATTTTGTTACGTATAGGCTATTTAGGGTTTATTATGCATCAAATATAAAAAAAATTAAATCGAATCTTACTACTTTCCTTCAATGAATATAATTTAGTTGTAAGACAAAGGCTACTAGCTAATAAAACTCACATATCGTATCTTTGCAAACTTAAATACGAGCATGACCACTATAACAGACGTTAATCCCAAGCATAATATTATAATTAAAGGGGCAAAGCTCCATAATTTAAAGAATATCGACGTTGTAATACCACGTAATAAACTAGTGGTCATTACGGGGCTGTCCGGTTCGGGAAAATCAAGTTTGGCCTTTGACACCCTTTATGCCGAAGGACAAAGAAGATATGTTGAAAGTCTCTCCTCCTATGCCAGGCAGTTTTTAGGAAAGTTGGACAAGCCCAAAGTGGATTATATTAAAGGTATAGCTCCGGCCATTGCCATTGAACAAAAGGTAAATTCTACCAATCCTAGATCTACCGTAGGAACCACTACTGAAATCTATGACTATTTAAAGTTAATGTTCGCGCGTATTGGGAAAACTTTTTCCCCAATTTCGGGCAATGAGGTTAAAAAACATACTGTTTCGGACGTAGTTGAGCATATTAAAACCTTTGAAGAAGGCACAAAATTACTTTTGCTTGCCCCTATTAAAATAAGTGCCGATAGAGACCCCTATAAATCGCTCCAATTATTTTCCAAGCAGGGATTTGCAAGAATATTGTACAATGGAGAGGTTACTAGGATAGATGAGGACCTAAAGGATATAGGCCGGGAATTTGAACTGGTGGTAGACCGAATTATATATAAAAACGACGAGGACTTCTTCAATAGATTGGGCAATGCCATAGATACGGCCTTTTTTGAAGGAAAGGGCGAATGTATTGTTCAGGACCTGGCAACTGGCCAAAATACCCATTTTAGCAATAAATTTGAATTGGACGGAATGCAATTCCTAGAACCCAATGTTCATTTGTTCAGTTTCAACAACCCTTATGGGGCATGTCCCAAATGTGAGGGCTATGGGGATGTTATAGGAATAGATGAAGACCTGGTTATTCCCAACACCTCACTCTCGGTTTATGAAAACGCAATTTTTCCTTGGCGAGGGGAAAGTATGGGATGGTACAGGGATGAATTGGTGAATGTAGCTTATAAATTCGATTTCCCTATCCATAAACCTTGGTATCAGCTATCCGATGAGCAAAAGCAACTAGTTTGGGAAGGAAACAGCTATTTTACCGGTATCCATAAATTCTTTGAAGGCCTAGAAGAAAAAAGCTATAAAATACAGAATCGGGTAATGCTATCCCGATATCGGGGCAAAACCAAATGCAGTACTTGTAAGGGAAGGCGTTTAAGGAAGGAAACCGACTATGTAAAAGTTTCGAAGAAATCTATTTCCGACCTTGTGGAATTGCCAATAGAAGATCTTATCGGCTTCTTTAACCACATTAAACTTAATTATAACGAAGAGAAAATTGCCAACAGATTACTTAGGGAAATAGAAAGTAGATTGGGGTTTCTTAATAATGTAGGACTTAGTTATTTAACGTTGAACAGAAAATCCAATTCCTTGTCCGGTGGGGAAAGTCAACGAATAAATTTGGCAACTTCATTGGGAAGCAGCTTGGTAGGCTCAATGTACATATTGGACGAACCCAGTATTGGCCTTCACCCAAAAGATACCGAGAATCTAATAACCGTACTAAAATCGTTGCGGGACTTGGGCAATACCGTAATTGTAGTGGAACATGATGAAGACATTATGAAGGCTGCAGATGAGGTTATCGATATTGGCCCGGAGGCGGGCACGCATGGCGGAGAGGTGGTTGCCCATGGCACCATGGATGAAATTCTTAAATCCAATTCCCTTACGGCGGCTTACCTTAACGGTAAAATGGAAATTGCAGTACCAAAAACAAGAAGACCTTTCAAAAATTACATAGAAATAAAGGGAGCTCGGGAAAATAACCTTAAAAATATTGATGTCACCTTTCCTTTAAACGTCTTAACAGTCATTACCGGAGTATCGGGAAGTGGAAAAAGTACTTTGGTAAAAAAGCTTCTATATCCTATAGTTCTAAAGGAACTTGGAGGCTACGGTGAGAAAGCCGGGCAATACAGTTCCATGGAAGGTAAATTTCAATCCTTAAAGCACGTAGAATACGTTGATCAAAACCCAATTGGTCGTTCTTCCAGATCCAACCCCGTAACCTACATTAAGGCTTATGACGATATCCGTAATCTTTTTGCCAACCAGAAATTAAGCAAATTAAGAGGGTATCAGCCCAAACATTTTTCTTTTAATGTTGACGGTGGCAGGTGTGAAAAATGTAAAGGCGAAGGAGAGATTACCGTAGAAATGCAATTCATGGCCGATGTGCATTTGG
Source organism: Arenibacter sp. S6351L (assembly GCF_023016025.1). Lineage (NCBI taxonomy): Bacteria > Pseudomonadati > Bacteroidota > Flavobacteriia > Flavobacteriales > Flavobacteriaceae > Arenibacter > Arenibacter sp. S6351L. The sequence goes on from NZ_JALKBB010000014.1 coordinate 86,201, forward strand.
AATGCGAAACCTGCAACGGAAAAAGGTTCAAAAAAGAAGTTTTGGAAGTGAAATTTGAAGACGCCAATATAGATGATGTCCTTAATATGACCATTGATGATGCCGTAGATTTCTTTGACAAAAACAATCAATCCAAAATTGTAACCAAGCTAAAGCCACTTCAAGATGTTGGGCTGGGATATGTCACCTTGGGACAATCTTCCTCCACCCTTTCAGGAGGGGAAGCGCAGCGTATTAAGTTGGCCTCATTTCTAGTAAAGGGGAACACCAAGGACAAAGCCCTATTTATTTTTGACGAGCCCACAACAGGTCTCCATTTCCACGATATTAAAAAATTGCTTAAATCGTTTGATGCATTGATCGGCAAAGGACATTCCATAATTGTAATAGAGCACAACATAGACTTGATAAAATGTGCCGATTACATCATAGACCTAGGCCCGGACGGAGGAAATAAGGGAGGACAACTATTGGCGCAGGGAACCCCTGAAATTGTTGCAAAGAACAAAGCTTCCTACACGGCAAAGTATTTAAAAGAAAAACTGCCCAATTAGATATAGTCGTTGGTTTAAAACTTTTGGCTATAGGCTATTGGCTCTTGGCTATTTGCCAATGGCTTTTGCCCACCGGTTTATTTTTCCTTCAACCTATTTCCTTCACAAGGCCATAAACAAATAAATTATAAATAATTGAAAATCAATATATTAAATTATTAATTGATTTTTTGGCATGCTGTTTGGTATATACAAATTGAATGTAAATAGTTGCATTCAAAATTAAAACCTTATATCATGAGAAATTTAATACTCCTTTTTACAGCGCTTATATTAGGTACTTCGGGTTCCAAGGCAGCTTCAGTGGAAGATAAGGTTGCCACAAGCAATTCTTATAGAAACAACAACTCATTTATTTTTGTTGAAAATGGCATTACATTTTCAGTTTATCCTGATGGGGAGTTCGATTTCTATATTGACAATAGAGGTGGCGTGAATGCTAATGTAAATTTTGGACATACCAATATTACTTTCAATTCAGGTTACGATTACAACCCTTATGTACAGTATGACGATTACGGTGCAGTTATACAGGTTGAGAATGTTCCCATATACTATGATTACTACGGTAGGGTAACCCAAATTGGGGAGGTAGATATCAACTATAATAGTGGCAGGGTATCCAGAGTTGGTGGTCTTTATGTGTACTACAACAACCGTGGGCTTTACAGCCACCACAGGGGGTTCATTAATGTCTATAACAGGCATTATGTGTATAGCCCTTTCCACAGCTTTTTCGTAAGACCGGCCTTAGGCTTTAGTCTAGTATTTGGTAGCCCTTACAGAAGGTATTACCAACCTGTAAGATATACCTACTATAGGCCATATCATCACAACCACAGAAAAGCATATGCTAAAATAGGTCACCATTACAAATACGACAAAGGGCATCATAATAAGAGAAGTACCATTTATAGAAACGACAAACGAGTTGCCGTTAGGGATAATGGGTATAGAAATAACAGTAACCTAAGATCCAACAGGTCCGTTGCAAGTAGAAATGATGGGTTAAGAAAAAATAACACTGTTTCCAGAAGTACTACATCCAGAAGCAACAATGTTAGTGGCAGAAACAATAATGTTTCAAGATCTACCACTCAACGTAGCAATGGAAACGGTACGGTAAAGAGAAGTACTACTGTAAGAAGCAGTACACCAAGTTCTAGAAATGACAGATCAGTTTCCAGAAGTTCTTCGATCCGCCCAAATAATAAGGGCAATGTTCAAAGAACCGTAAGTAGAACAACCAATACAAGGAGTAGTAATGGCAATGGAAGTTCTGTAACAAGGAGCAAAGCAGTTGTATCCAGACCTTCCGGAAATACCAGAACAGTGGTAAAAAAGGAAGTTAACAGAAGCCCTAGAAATACTTCGATAAGTAGAAGTTCTTCAAGTAGAAGCAATAGCGGTTCATCTGTAAGGAATACTACTGTAAAACGACCAAATGTACAGTCGAAAAGTACTGTAAAAAGGTCGGTGACAAAGTCATCTTCCAGCAGTGCAAGAAAAGTTTCAACGGCTTCCACAAGAAGAAGAAGTTCTAGAAGTAATTAAAAATAGTTTTTAGGTTGGTTAGTTGTTTAGCCCCGCAGCGAATTCGTTCCTGCGGGGTTTTACTTTCTTAGTGAGATTGGTGTGCTCCAACCCGTTCTTCGAAATATTAAAAATGCTTTTCGCTTAATGAATGTAAGGCCTGTCCTAGAGATAATCCACCTTGTCCTATTTTTTCCTCCCCAACTTTCCCAAATAAAATGAAATGGCCCCAAATACGTCTTCGGAAATTCTGAAGCGATATAAAACAAAAACATAACCAAGCAGAATCAACATACCCCTTAGGGCAATGTTCACCAATGGATGGAATGGAAACGATACAAAGTAAAAAATGGCAGATAGTATAACGAGAAGAAAAACAACTTTAAAAGTCTCCTTTGTAATTGGTTGAATACCAAATTTTAATTTAACAAAACCCAATTTTATGGTATTGTAAACAAAAAAAGCCATAAAACTAGCTATGGCCGCACCGTCCAAGCCGTATTTTGGAATAAGCCATAGGTTCAACAAAATGGTTAGGATTGCCAAGGCAACCCCCATAAGGAGCAATGCCCTATAAAAATCCGAATTGTACATTATAGCATTATTGTTGCCCAAAAGGGCATCATATACTCTGGCAAATCCAATGATAAAAACAATTGCATATCCGCCACGATAGGATTCGGGCAATAAATTGTACAAATCATTTAGATTTAGAATAATCAAAATAAATATGAGCCCAGATACTATAAACAAGGTAAGCGAGCTCTTTTGATATAATGTTTTAAGAGCCTTCATATCCTTTTTATGAAGTATTTCCGCAGTTAAGGGATAAGTAATGTTGTGCATAGACCTGGACGGAACGGCAATGACGGTTGCTATATATCCTGCAACACTGTAATAGGCGACATTTTTAATTTCTATAAATTGATTGATCATCACCTTGTCTACCTCCAACAGAACTATTGCGGCAGATCCGCCCAATATAATTAGGGTACTATAATTTATAATTTCACGGCTGTTTGCAGGAAAATTAAAATCCAACTTTAATCGTAGCGACCTTAAAGCGTAGATCTGCATTATAAGCGTCCTAAGGATATACATCCCTACCATGGCATTGAGAAAGGTCAGTACCGAAATCAGGTCCCAATAAACCAACAGAAGTAGAAATGTAATTACTATTCTGCTGAATACCTCCTTCATAAAGTTCCCAAAAACCGATTTCATCTGAACCTTGGCCCATGCGTAAAACACCTCAAAATAGGCCATTGCCACACCAATAATGAAAATATGCCATACATACCCTTTCACTATTGGGTTCTCCTTGGACAAGAAATTACCAATGGTCTCATTGGCCAGGTAGGAAATGGCCCCAATAGGCACAATAAGTATTAGCGGTAAGATAACCATTAGGGTCAAAAAACCATCCTTCCCATTAAGTTCCTGGAAACCCGAGTAATATTTGACCAAAGTGTTTGGAATCCCAAATGCCAATAGCGGCATTAAAACGGACGATGCGGACAGTATTACATTGACCAAGCCAAAATATTCGTCCGATAAAAACCGTGTATATAGAAAAAGTAGGTTCAAGGCCCCTATGGCAAAGCCACCATAGGTAATCAAAGTATTGTTCAATGATTGTTTTAAGACTATTCCCATGCTAAATACCTGGACAACTTTGCCGTTAATTCCCTTCTGTGATATTGTTCAACCTCTGCCTGAGGCAAAACCAATTGATCTTTTTTATATTCTTGAAACCATTGCAACAGGGTACTTTTTAATTCACCCAACTGGGCATAGGTATAGGTCTCCCCCGTTTTGGATCCTGCAATTAGATCTCCAACCTCCCAGTTGGTTGGACCTACACCCAAGATAGGCCTTTTTGACGCCATATACTCAAATACTTTTCCCGGAATAATACCTTGGGTCTCTTCAGAATCGATCTCTATCAATAACAGCACTTGCGACTTTCGTTGATATTGGAGTGCCTCATCGTGAGAAATATAGCCCAATAATTTGGTATACGATTGAAGTCCATAGAAATAGATACTTTCCAATACATCCGAACTAATAACACCCGCCAATTGCAATTTGAAACATTTTTTAAAATCCGGGTATTCCTGAATTAATTCTGATATGGCCTTCCAAAGATTCAAGGGGTTCCTCCCTGTAAGCAGTGACCCTATATGGGAAATGGTAAAATCGACATCCAAAGCCACGGAACCGCCCAGGGTTGAATCATACCCATTGGTGATAACAGTAATAGGTTGTTGGGTTATATTGGAAAACTCCCGTCTTGTTGTATCACTGGTCACAATTATCTTATCGGCTTTATTTAGCACCAAGTGCTCCAGCTGTTTATGCCTTGCTTGGGAAGCCTTGGTCAGTTTCAATTTTTTATGATAGCCGATCGAGGTCCACGGATCCCTAAAGTCCGTTATCCACCTAATTTTGGTACGGTTTTTTAGTTCAAGGCCAATAAGATGCAGACTATGTGGAGGGCCGGTTGTTATAACGGTTCCAATGTTTTCTTTTTCAAGGACATCCACCAAAAAATCAACTGAAGGTTTTATCCAAAATTTTCTGGCATCGGGAATAAACAGATTACCCCGTATCCATAACAACGCTTTTTCTACAACAGATTGATTTTTGGAATTGATTATTCCAGCGCTGATCTTTTTGGTCTTTTTTTTGGAAAATATTCGAGCAAAGCCATAAGGTTCATAAATGGGCTTTTTATATATTTTTATTCCTGTCGGTATTTCATCCACTAAAGATTCGTCTATAATGGGATAATTGGGGTTTTCCGGAATATATACAATAGGTTCTATATCATAATCCCTAAGGTACTTTACAAATTTCAACCATCGCTGTACTCCAGGTCCACCTGCCGGAGGCCAATAATACGTGATGATGAGTACCTTCTGCATTAAGCCGTTGGTTTTTTCCTAGAACCCCAAAAAGCATGACCAATTCCAAAAAAGAACACCAAGACCAAGATTATTGAGCTTGCCATAGTTATGTTGCCTCCAACCTTAATAAGGCTCGGCTCAAATTTAAACTCAATTTTATGTGTACCCGCAGGAATTTCCATTGCCCTGAGCACATAATTTACCTCAAAATGCTCTTTCAATTTCCCGTCGATATAGGCATTCCAGCCATGTGGATAGTACATTTCGGAAAATACGGCAACACCAGGATTGGCATTATTGGAACTATAGGTTAAATGGTTAGGCTTATATTGGGTAAGCCTTATACTCGCAGTAGAGTCCGTCTTAAAATTAACCTCCTTCAAATTGGTAAATTTCGATTTATTAAAAACCGCCTTATGCTTTACATCCAAGGTATTCAATGCCATAATTTCATCATTGGCATTATAGACCGGCACCAATTCATCTATAAACCATGCGTTGCCATTGGCATCAGGATTTAATGCCGGATAGCTCCTGCCCTCTTCATCTTGCTGTACCACATATTTTACATTGAGCATACTTAAAACCCGAACGTTGTTCTTGGAAATGTGAAAGTCGAACAAATCCTGGATTCCCGCCGGTTTAGCAGCATGGTAGCCCCAAATGGATTGGTGAAAAAAGGCGGTACGGCCTCCCCCGCCGATCTCGGAAGGGTCGTACACCCGAAAAATGGAAGTATCCTTGGCAATCTGCTTGTCCATTGTAGTTTCCTGAAAAGGTTCCAGCATTCTTCGTTGGGCTACAAAATCGTCCTCATTTACATAGCGCTTGGCAACCCCTACTAAATCGAACACTACCAGCACCCCCAACAGAACAATCACCAAATTCTGTTTCAATTTATTCTTTAAATAGAACCAAACAACAAGAGCAGCCAAAGCGACATAGATCAGTGACCTAAAAATATCGGCATTGTAAACGGCCTTCCTATCTGCCACAATTAAGGAGACAATGTCATCGCCATAATACTGGCGATAGGTTTCATCGCTCTGTCCGGTAAAACTAAACATTCCCTTGACCAGAAAAAGAAGTACTCCGATACCCAAAGTAATGAAAAGCGTTAATTTTAAGTCCTTTAGTTTCTTGGAAGTATCCTCTTTGGGATCAAAAAGTTGTACCAAAGCAAGGATGGCCAAAACAGGAACGCAAAGTTCCAGAATGACCTGAATGGATGACACCGCTCTAAATTTATTGTACAACGGAAAATAATCGATCATTACATCCGTAAGAAGACCAAAGTTTTTGCCCCATGAAAGAAGTAGTGCCATTATAGTACCTCCCAAAAGCCACCATTTTACTTTTCCCTTAACCAAAAATAGCCCCAGAACAAAGAGAAAGAACACAACGGCCCCAATATAGGCAGGGGCGGCAACAATAGGCTGGTCTCCCCAATAAAGTGGCAAAGCACTGGTAAAATCCAATGCCTTGGTCCTGGATATTCCGTTCTCCGTTAAAAAAGTATAGGTTTTGGAATCGGCTCCCAGATCCTCGCCTCCGGAACCGCCAAAAAGTCTTGGCACGAATAAATTCAAGGATTCTACAATGCCGTAACTATATTGCGTAATATATTCCCGGTCCAGGCCAGAACCGATTTCTTTGGGCTCTCCATTGGCAGTTATGGTAAGGTCCGATTTTCCCCTTGTACTCCAATCCGCATATTCCTTTGTCGCCATTAGACCAGTAGCATTGGCGGCTATTCCCAACAACACCGCCAAAACCAGGATTCCGACCGAAATACCAAAATGTTTCAATTTCTTTTTCTTAATGGCATCCACTAGATATACACCCCCAAGAATAAGCACCAACAACATAAAGTAGTAGGTCATCTGGTAGTGGTTGGCACCTACTTCCAAGGCCATGGCAATGGCCGTTAGGAGAAACCCCCAGAGGTATTTCTTCCTGAACACCAAAATTATGCCCCCCAAAAGCATGGGCATGTAGCCAATGGCATGAGCCTTTGCATTGTGCCCTACTCCCAATATAATGATCATATACGTAGAGAAACCAAAGGCCAATGCTCCCAACACCGCCAATTTGTAATCTACCTTGAGACAACATAACAAAATATAAAAACCGATAAGGTATATAAAAAGGTAATCTGCGGGCCTAGGTAAAAACCGGATGATCCGATCCAATTTTTTTACATAATCATGGGGATAATAAGCTCCCAATTGATAGGTAGGCATTCCTCCAAAGGCACTATTGGTCCAGTACGGCTCCTCCCCTGTTTTCTTTCGAAAATCGTTCTGTTCCTTGGCCATTCCAGTAAATTGGACAATATCGGATTGCTCTATTACCTTCCCCTGAAGTACGGGATGGAAATAGGCCAGCGCTACAATTATAAAAAATACGGTTACAAAAAAATGGATAAAAAAGGCTCTTAGACCGTTTCTCATGTTTGGTTATGGTAAAAGGTTATTCAATTTCCTCAAAATCTATGTATTCTCCAACATTTTTTGAGCTGTTCTTTTTCTTAGTCGTTTTTTTATCAATTATAACGTCGCCAATTTGTTCCTCATCTTGAGGTTGCTGAGCTGCAAAACCTTCAAACCTTTCCTTAAAATGTTCCTCGGTCTTCTTTGCCGCGTACCTAAACAATTTAGGAGCAAACCATTTGGCCAGAATTTTAAGCAAATAGTATACTAAGAGTACAATTAGTATCGTTTTTAAAAAACCCATAATAAGTTGACAAATTTTATATCAAAAGTACAATTCTAACGTTGTATTAATAGTGCAAAAGTCTTAAAATAATAATAAAATAGTACCTATGGAGTATAATGTTTCCAAGAAACGCCTTATGAAAATACTAATATTTGGAATTTTCACCATTCCATTGGTCTCATTTTCGCAATACACAGATGTTATCAACTCCAATAGACCTGGCCTATCCGTAAGTGCTTATGCCATTGGCACCAATGTTTTGCAGGCCGAATTTGGCGTAGGTTATGAACAACAGGACCATACAAGGTTGGCCACGGAATCTAATATTCTTGGAGCCGATCTGTCTTTGCGTTACGGACTACTTTTCGAAACCTTGGAATTGAATTATGAAGGTACTTTTGACCATCAAAATAAAACATATACCAACACAGGGGTAGAAATTGAGAACACCGATTTTTCCAGAAATAGAATAGGTCTAAAATTTTTAATTTACGATCCCTTCAAGAATCCCGAAAATAATAAACCCAATCTTTACAGCTGGAAGGCCAATTATGGTTTTAAGCTAAAAAATCTAATTCCGGCCGTATCGGTCTACGCCGGTGCCAATTTTGTATTGGGAGACAATCCTTTTTACCGAGGTGATCCCACGGTCTCGCCAAGGGTAATGCTTGCAACACAAAGTAGGCTTACCCCTAGATTCGTACTTATTTCCAATATTGCCTATGATAGATTGGGAACAGATTTCCCGGAATGGAACTACACAGTATCCTTATCGCACGCCTTTAGAGACCCAAAATGGAGTGTCTTTGTAGAAAACCAAGGAATTAAAAGTGACCGGTACGCAGATGTACTCCTAAGGGGAGGTGTGGCCCATTTGTTAGGTGAGAATATGCAGGTGGACATGAATTTGGGCGCAAGTTTTAAGAATACGCCAAGTAGGATCTTTGCCACAATGGGATTCTCTTATAGAATAGACATGCACAGGGACAAGGTGAAGGCCATTGAAGATCAAAAGGCCGGAGAAAATGGTGGGCCTATCAACAAGAACGCCATGAAGAAAAAGAAAAAAGGGAAAAACAAAGGTTCTGGCGCAGAGGATATCGATTTGGGACCTACCAAAAAACAACTTCGGAAACTAAAGAAAAAAGAAAGGAATAGGGACGATTCTGATATTGATTTCTAACAAAATAACTTTTGTCCTTTTTCCTATAGATTAATATTGCTAATATTGAACCATACAAGAACAATGGTATGGTTACTCTAAAAGAAGCAAAAACAAAATCGGAACTTAAAGATTTCGTAAAATTTCCATTTTCACTTTACAAGGGTTCCCCCTATTGGGTCCCTCCTATTATAAATGATGAACTGGAGTCTTTTGACAAAAGTAAAAATCCTGTTTTTAAGGATGCCGATGCCTGGTTTTTTCTAGCTTATAAGAACAATAAAATTGTAGGTAGGGTCGTAGCCATTATCAATAGATTGGAAGTGGACCAGCAGCAGGTAAGAAAGATGCGTTTTGGTTGGTTCGATTTTGTGGATGACTATGAAGTTTCCGAAGCGCTGTTCAACAAGGTGGCAGAAATAGGAAAGGAACATAAGTTGTCCTATATGGAAGGGCCTGTAGGTTTTTCCAATCTGGACAAGGTAGGCGTACTAACCGAAGGGTTTGATGAGATAGGTACCATGATTACTTGGTACAACCATCCTTACTATGTAAATCATTTTGAGCGCTTTGGGTTTGTAAAGGAAAAGGAGTACATGGAAAATAAATTCCCATTTAGCAATGCTGAGCCCAAATTCTTTCAAAAGGCAAATGAATTGGTCCGAAAAAGATATGGTGTAAAGGAATTGAACTTTACCAAGACCAAGGAAGTTATGCCCTGGGTAGATCAGATGTTCGACCTTTTTAACGAGACCTATTCCTCACTTTCTTCCTTTGTACGCATAACCGATATTCAAAAGGATTACTTCAAGAAAAAGTATATCAGTTTTATCAATCCCGAGTATATCAAATTTATATTGGATAAGGATGATAAATTGATAGCGTTCGGCATTGTGATGCCTTCGTTTTCCAAGGCTTTGCAAAAAGCGAATGGGAAATTGCTTCCTTTCGGCCTGTTTCATTTGCTCAGCGCCAAAAAGAACAGCAAAGAGGTTATTTTTTATTTGATAGGGGTACTTCCCGAATATCAAAATAAAGGCGTTACCGCCGTTATGTTCAATGAATATTACAAGACTTTTAAGGCCAAGGGTATAGAAAAATGTGTTAGGACTCCGGAATTGGAAGAAAATGTGGCCATTCGCCAGTTGTGGAAACATTTCGACCCAAAAATATATAAGAGAAGAAGGACCTACAAAAAGGAACTTTAAGCGGTCCTAAGGAACAAAGTTTCTATGCCATACAAAATAAACAAAGGCCAACTTAATAATAAGTTGGCCTTTGTTTTTATAAGTTGAAAAAGAATTATTCTCCCATCGCTGCCGCTACTGCCGCAGACAATCTCTTGTAAGTCCCGTTCTGTAATCGCTCCCGTATTACGGAGAAGGCCTCCAAAGTTTCGGATACATCCTGTAAGGTATGTGTAGCCGTAGGAATCATTCTCAAAAGAATCAAACCTTTGGGGATTACCGGATACACCACAATGGAACAGAAAATTCCAAAATTCTCCCGTAGATCCTTAACCAATGCCATGGCTTCGGGAATACTACCGTTAAGATAGACCGGTGTTACACAGCTAGTGGTAGTACCTATATCAAAACCTCTTTCTTTAAGTCCGTTCTGCAAGGCATTTACATTCTCCCAAAGTTTTGCCTTTAATTCTGGCTGGGTTCTAAGCATATCCAACCTCTTCAGCGCTCCTTTTACATAAATCATTGGCAATGATTTAGCAAACATTTGGGATCTCAAGTTGTATTTAAGGTATTCTATAATCTCTTTATCCGCTGCCAAAAAGGCTCCGATTCCTGCCATAGATTTGGCAAAAGTTGCAAAATAAACATCTATATCATCTTGAACTCCCTGCTCCTCACCTGCTCCAGCTCCAGTTTCACCCAAGGTTCCAAAACCGTGTGCATCATCAACGAACAATCTAAATTTGTATTTCTTCTTAAGAGCCACAATTTCCTTAAGCTTGCCCTGTTCTCCTCGCATACCAAAAACACCTTCGGATATCACCAAAATGCCTCCTCCGGTCTGCTCGGCCATTTTAACGGCCCTATCAAGGTTTTTCTCAAGACTTTCTATGTCATTGTGCTTAAAGGTAAAACGCTTACCCATATGCAAACGTACACCATCAATAATACAGGCATGAGAATCCACATCGTAAACTATAATATCATCCTTGGAAACCAACGCATCAATGGCAGAAACCATTCCCTGGTAACCAAAGTTCAACAAATAGGCAGATTCTTTCTTAACAAAGGCAGCCAATTCCTGCTCCAATTGCTCGTGGAATTCGGTATGCCCACTCATCATCCTTGCTCCCATAGGAAATGCGGCACCGTACTCCAATGCTGCCTCGCCATCTACCTTCTTCACTTCCGGTAAATTGGCCAGCCCCAAGTAATCATTTATGCTCCAAGTAATTACTTCCTTTCCTTGAAACTTCATCCTATTGGATATAGGACCTTCTAATTTTGGAAATACAAAATATCCTTCCGCTTGGGAAGCCCATTTTCCTAAAGGACCTTTATTCTCGATAATTCTGTCAAATAAATCTCTCATCTAGCCTACATTGATTATTACTGCAAAAGTATATATTTTTAATATGCATATGCAACTTATTTAATACATAAAAAGCAACGACTTATGAACCGTTGCTTTTTATATTATAAATTTTGCATAACACTTACTTTACAAATTCTATTTTTTGTGGTTCTTCAACATTCTTACTATCAAAGAATCCTTGGTCGGCCATCCACTGGTCACTGTATATCTTACTCATATACCTAGAACCATGGTCTGGAAAAATAACCACTACATTGCTATTTTCATTAAACTCGCCCATTTCCTCCAATTGCCTTACGGCCTGCATCACCGCACCACTGGTATATCCAACAAAGAGTCCTTCGGTCCTGGAAATCTCCCTGGCCGTATGGGCACTTTCTTCATCGGTAACCTTGATAAATTCGTCAATTACCTTAAAATTGGTAGCTGTAGGTATCAAGTTTTTACCCAAACCTTCAATACGGTATGGATAAATTTCCTTGGTATCCAATTCACCAGTCTCATGGTATTTCTTAAGAACGGAACCATAGGCATCCACACCTATTACGCGGATATTGGGATTTTGTTCCTTAAGATATTTTGCGGTACCGGAAATGGTACCTCCTGTACCACTACAGGCAATTAAATGCGTTATATGCCCGTTAGTCTGATTCCAAATTTCTGGTCCCGTACTTTTATAATGGGCCTCAGAATTTAAATCATTAAAATATTGATTGATATATATGGATCCCTCGGTTTCCTCGTGCAGTCTTTTGGCCACTTCGTAATAAGACCTTGGATCATCTGCGCTAACGTGTGCAGGGCATACATATACTTTTGCCCCCATAGACCTCAGCATGTCTATTTTATCCTTGGAAGATTTTGAACTTACCGCCAAGATGCATTCGTAACCTTTAATGATACTGATCATGGCAATGCTAAAACCCGTATTCCCCGAAGTGGTTTCTATTATGGTACTCCCCTTCTTTAATATTCCCCTACGCTCCGCCTCTTCTATTATATAAAGGGCAATACGATCTTTTGAAGAATGTCCTGGATTAAAACCTTCCACCTTAGCGTAAAAATTACCTTCTAAGTTGGCAGCTATTTTATTTAGTTTGATTAATGGGGTGTTTCCTACAAGTTCTAGGAGGTTGTTATAAGCGTTTATCTTATGTTCCATAAACAGTTTCTAGGTTTAGAACTTATCGACATCTATTTGATTTATGTCAATACTGATAGGACAAAATTAGTCTTTTTTTTTGATTATCGAATTTTATGCTCCAAATCTAACAAAAATGCATATTCTTTTGCCACTTCCTTTAGGGATTCAAATCGGCCCGAAGCACCGCCATGACCTGCATCCATATTAATATTGAACAACAATAAATTTTTGTCCATTTTATGCTCCCTAAGTTTCGCTACCCACTTGGCAGGTTCAAAATATTGCACCTGGGAATCGTGAAATCCTGTAATAACCAGCATATTTGGCTGCAATTGTCTCGTTACATTGTCATAAGGCGAATAGGATTTCATATAGTCATAGTATTCCTTTTCATTTGGGTTGCCCCATTCATCATATTCCCCTGTCGTTAATGGAATGGTATCGTCCAGCATGGTCGTAAGCACATCTACAAAAGGAACAGCGGCAATTACCCCGTGATATATTTCCGGGCACAGATTTACAATGGCCCCCATTAAAAGTCCACCTGCAGAACCTCCAGACGCATAGAGATGTTCCGGACTGGTATATTTCTTTTCAATCAGAAATTTGGAACAATCAATAAAATCGGTAAACGTATTTATCTTCTTCAACAATCTTCCCTCCTCGTACCATTTACGGCCTAGATATTCCCCGCCCCTAACATGTGCTATGGCATAAACAAAACCTCTGTCCAAAAGACTTAAGCGTACGGTGGAAAAATAGGGATCTATAGTATGCCCATAGGAACCATAGGCATATTGCAATAACGGACTGGAGCCGTCCAACTTGGTATTTTTGTGATAGACCAATGAGATGGGAACTTTTTTACCATCCCTGGCAGGTGCCCATATTCTTTGAGAAATATAGTTTTCCTTATTGAACTTCCCTCCCAATACCTCTTGTTCCTTTTTTATTTCCTTCTCCCTGGTCCTCATATTGAAATCTATGATGGAACTGGGTGTTGTCATGGAGTTGTATCCATATCTTAAAATTTCGGTATCAAAATCTGGATTGGTACCCACATAGGCCGTATAGGTTTCATTGTCAAATGGCAAATAATAGCTTTCCCCGGTATCCCATCTCACAATCTTCAACTTATTTAAACCATTCTCCCGCTCGGACAAAACATAATATTCATTGAACATTTCAATATCTTCCAACAATACATCTTCCCTGTGTTGAATAAAGTCTACCCAATTTTCAGATTCGGTTTTATCTTCAGGGGTCGTCATCAATTTAAAATTGGTTGCCCCTTCCATGTTGGTAAGGATATAAAAGTTGTCTTCATAATGGGTTAAGGAGTACTCCATACCCCTAATTCTCTTAGAAAACACATGAAACTGTCCAGTAGGGTCGTCTGCCCTTAAAATTTGAAATTCAGTAGTCAGCGTACTGGAAGAACCAATAACTATAAATTCTTTGGATTTGGTTTTGTAAACAAAGGTGGTAAAGGTTTCATCCTCCTCATGAAAAACCAGTTCATCTTCCTCGGGAGATGTTCCCAATACATGTCTGTAAATATTATTGGACCTAAGGGTAACAGGATCTTTCTTGGTATAGAACAAGGTCTTATTATCATTGGCCCATACCGCGCTGCCCGTAGTGTTCTCTATTTTATCCCCATAAATCTCTTGGGTACGCAAATTTTTTATTTGTAGGGTATATTGCCTGCGGGAAACAGTATCCACCCCAAAGGCAGCAAGTTCGTTATTGGGACTTACGGACAAGCCTCCTAGGTTAAAATAATCGAACCCCTCCGCCATAAGGTTGCAGTTGAACATTATTTCCTCCTCGGCATCCTCATTTTCAAACCTTCTGGTAAAAATGGGATACTCCTTACCTACCTCATATCTTGTAGCATACCAATAGCCATTAAACTTATAGGGTACAGAAGAATCATCTTCCTTTATCCTAGACTTCATCTCTAGGAAGAGGCTATACTTAAGCTCCTGGGTATGGGACGTCATTGCCTCGTAGTATGCATTTTCCTGTTCCAAAAAAGCAATAACTTCCGGATTTTCCCTTTCGTTCAGCCAATAGTAATCATCTATCCTTACATCATTGTGCTTTATTAATCGCTTCTCAATCTTTTTTGCACTTGGTGCTTTTAATTCCCGCTGCATGAGTGTGGTATATTATATGTAAATAAGAAAGCGCAAAAATAATATTTAAATGCAATCGACCTCTTTAAATGTGTTGTTTATCCATTATTATATTATGCCACCCTCAAGGTGTCCATAAGAACAACTGTCATCTTTAATTCCAATATATCCCGATCATTTTAGTAATTTTGATCAATGAACTTTTTAAATCTATAATTATGTTTGGAGATATGATGGGCATGTTGGGAAAACTAAAGGAAACCCAAGAAAAAGTAAAGGCCACCAAAGAAAGGATGAATACCGTAATACTTGAGGAGCAATCTCCGGATAGTTTGCTCAAGGTTAGGATTACGGCCAATAGAACAATTAAATCCATCACTATAGACGATAGTCTATTGGAGGACAAGGATCAACTGGAAGATTATTTGATCCTTACCCTGAACAAGGCTATAGAAAAGGCCACAACCATAAATGAGACCGAATTGGCAGCAGTTGCCAAGGAAGGAATGCCAAACATCCCTGGTATGGATTCATTTTTGAAATAAATTTCAGTAAGTTTATCAGAGCCTTTTTTAATCATAACTTATAAACATGAAAAAAAATTTCTTGCTACTACTGTTTCCATTTCTTGTACATGCACAAAATAATAGTGCCGACATCAAAGAAACCGATTGGCTGACCGATTACGCGAATGCCCAAGAAGTTGCAAAAAAAACCAATTCCAACATCCTTATGTATTTCACGGGCAGTGATTGGTGCTCGCCCTGTAAGGCCTTAAAAAAAGATCTGTTCGATACCAATCAATTTAAGGAAGTGGCCAAAGATTATGTACTCCTATACGTAGATCTCCCGAGAAAGAAAGAACTTCTTAGCGCCGAAGAAATGAAACAAAACAAGGCTCTGCTATCCCAATGGAATAAAAAGGGCATTTTTCCACTAATAAGCTTGGTCAGCACCGAAGAAAAGGAATTGGCCTCACTGTCCGGCTATGGCTCCAAAGTGGATGTGGAAAAGTATCTGGACTTTCTTAGGAAGAACAGTAAAATGTAAATCCAATCCCTAGAAGTTTCCTTTTTTCAATAACCCAACTCAGAATTTGAATAGGGCGTTGTTTCTCATTGCCCAATGCCAAATAATATATTCTTGCCCATAAAAATCCATATTCCCAATATCATATAAGGCTGTATTGGCCTAAAATTTATTATAATTGTAAGCGCTTTTTTTTTAGCCAAAAACCTTTATTAACAATTACAAAATTCTCCTATATGTTAACGGACAATTATTTTAAGACCTATCCAGACGAAAATGGTTTTTTTAAAGAATATGGTGGATCCTTTATCCCACCCGTTCTGGAAGAGGAAATGAAAAAAATTACTGACGCTTATTATGCCATAAGTAAATCGCATAACTTTATTTCTGAACTCCGAAGTATTCGCAAACACTATCAAGGCAGACCAACGCCCGTTTATTATTGTAACAGGCTGTCCGAAAAATATGGAGGAAGAATATATCTGAAACGTGAAGACCTAAACCATACAGGCGCCCATAAACTCAACCATTGTATGGGTGAGGCGCTTTTGGCAAAACATTTGGGCAAAAAGAAACTAATTGCCGAGACTGGGGCCGGACAACACGGGGTTGCCCTGGCAACTGCAGCCGCCTATTTTGGATTGGAATGTGAGATACATATGGGCGAAGTGGATATTGCCAAAGAACATCCCAATGTAGTTCGGATGAAAATTCTTGGTGCAAAGGTAGTACCTGTTACCCATGGCTTAAAAACCTTAAAAGAAGCTGTGGATTCTGCCTTTGAAGCGTATTTAAAGGACCCTATAACCACCATATATTGTATAGGTTCTGTGGTTGGCCCACATCCCTTTCCCATGATGGTGAGGGATTTTCAGCGGGTAGTAGGTATAGAGGCCAAAGAGCAGTTTTTTGAAATGACCGGAGAATTGCCGGATAAGGTAGTAGCCTGTGTTGGCGGCGGAAGCAATGCCATGGGGATATTCTCCTCATTTCTGGAGGAACCGGAATGTACCTTATACGGTGTGGAACCCGGTGGGCGTTCCATGGAATACGGTGAGCACGCCGCCACAATGACCTTGGGCAGTCCAGGAATCATCCATGGATTTAAATGTTATATGCTTAAGGACGATAAAGGAGAACCAGGCGCGGTACATTCCGTTGCCAGTGGTTTGGATTACCCGGGAGTTGGCCCTGAACACAGTATGCTAAAGGACCTTAAAAAAGTAACCTATGACGTTGTTTCGGATCAAGAAACCATAGATGCCTTTTATGAATTGAGTCGCCTGGAAGGTATTATCCCTGCATTGGAAAGTGCCCATGCTGTGGCATATGCCATAAAATTGGCACAACAAGATCCACGATCCTCCATTTTAGTAAATTTAAGTGGTAGGGGCGATAAGGACCTGGATTATGTGGTAGATACCTACGGGCTACCTGAAGATGCAAAATAATTTCTAAAATATATAGGAAGGGCGTCCAAAGGCTAAATATAAAGGCTATTTGGGCGCCTTTTTAAATGACTTTCCCATCCCGTGGCAATCATCCTATTTTAGGTAACCAAAATATAAGCTTTTGATTACATACCACTCCTTGGCCAGCTAAGTGCCAACTACCCCAAAGAAAGGTCTACAACAAAGGTTTCCAAGCCAAATAGAGGTCTATTTATAAGGAAAATAAAAATTGCCGAGATAAGATTGATAAAATTAAAGATTCACTTTTTTTTGTGTAACTTTAAAAAAAGTTGCCGTAGGCTATGCTAAAAATAAAAAAGGAATCGGACACATCATACACCTTTAGTCTGCAGTCGGAAAGTGGACAGACCCTTCTGAACAGTATCCCCTTTAATTCCAAGGAAGAGATTGACAAGACCATTGCCAATCTTAAGGCCTTGATTGGGCAATCTTCGGTTTTTGAACGCAAGACAGACTATAATGGTAAATTTCTTTTCACCCTTAAGAATAATGAAGGTAAAATTTTGGGCAAATCCATGCTTTATAGTTCCGAAGCTGGAATGGAAAATGGCATAAAAAATCTTAAAACAAGCATTTCCTTATTGCCCGATACCATTGGTCTATAATTTCGTAAGAATATCCATAAAAGCCTCGTGCATTTCATCGGTATAATCCAAATGGGTTACAATACGCAGTTTATTTTGCCCCATCCCAATGATTTGAACATTCCTTTTGTTCAGTTTGTCCATGAAATCATCAGAGGACATATGCTTTTCATCTATTTCAAAAATAACAATATTGGTTTCCGTAGGTTCTACCTTTTTAATGTAGGACAACCCGTTTAGCAATACACTTATTTCCTTGGCCTTCCTATGATCTTCCGCCAATCTTTTCCTGTTGTTTTCCAAGGCGTAAATTCCCGCTGCCGCAAGGTATCCCGCCTGTCGCATACCGCCGCCAAGTACCTTTCTCACCCTTAGCGCTTTGTCAATATGCTCCTTGTCCCCCAACAAAACGGAACCTACGGGACATCCCAACCCCTTGCTTAAACAAACACTAATAGTATGGAACAGTGCCCCATAATCCAAGGCAGATTCTTTTTTGGCAATCAGGGCATTCCAAAGTCGGGCTCCATCCAAATGATATTTTAGATTATGCCTTTCACAAACCTTTTTTATGGACTTCAACTCCTTCAGATCCCAACAGGCCCCACCTCCCTTATTGGTTGTGTTTTCTATACAGACCAACGAGGTTAACGGGCTATGATAAAAGTCTGGTGGGTTTATTACTTCCTCGACCTGACTTGCGGTCATCATTCCTCTATGACCATCTACCAATCTGCAGGAGACCCCACTATTAAAACTCACTCCTCCCCCTTCATAATTATAAACATGTGCATACTTATCACAGATTAATTGCTCCCCTGGTTGGGTGTGCAATTTTATAGCCGTTTGGTTGGCCATAGTACCACTTGGAAAAAACAAGGCCGCTTCCATACCGAACAAGTTCGCCATCATTTCTTCCAACTTGTTGACAGTAGGATCATTTTTAAAAACATCATCCCCTACCTCAGCGGTCATCATGGCCTGCAACATACCAGGCGTAGGTTTTGTGACGGTATCACTAATAAGATTTATAAACATAAAAATTGAAAATTATATATAACAAATGAATCAAGATGAACAAACTTATTGAACGTGGGTTCCTAAATTTTTGTAAACGTATTAAACATTTTTCAAGTAGCTATTTTTTTCCTTTCATTTAATGTGAATTATCAATAATACCATTCCATTTTTTAAGTATGGATAATTCTCTTGCTTAAAAAAATTAAATCGCATGTATGTAACTAAAATAAAGTAACTTGAAGAAAAATATGCCTATGAAGCCAGAGGTGAAAAAACCGATATTTTCTTCTTACATCAACAATCCTGCACTTTTTGATGAAGTTTTCAACAATGATGGAGCGGCTAAAAATGTTTATCAAAAATTGTTAGATCTGTACGGGAATCATTCCATTCAAGACTATGTGCAATTGAACAATAAGGCTAAGTCCTCATTTTTTAACCAAGGAATCACTTTCCAGGTATACGACAATAAAGAAACGCAAGAGAAAATATTTCCATTCGATCTATTTCCAAGAATCATAGATGAGGATGAATGGGAAATCATTGAAAGGGGCGCTATACAGCGCAGTAGGGCATTAAACCTATTTTTATGGGATATTTACCACGATAAAAAAATCATCAAAGATGGCATAGTTCCACTGGACTTGATCAGTTCCTCTGCAAACTATTTACATCAAATGATTGGAGTTGACCCTCCTGGGGGCATTTACAACCACATATCCGGCACTGACATTATTAAACACTCGGATGGCAACTATTATGTCCTTGAGGACAACATTAGATGTCCTTCCGGGGTAAGTTATGTTATTTGTAATCGTACCGCCTTAAAAAGAGCGCTCTTCGGGGTTTTCAATCATTATAAAACGCATTCGGTGACCAACTACGCCGAAAACCTATTGGATATATTGGAAAGTGTAAAACCAAAAGGGGTCGATGTCCCAAATTGTGTGGTTATTACACCAGGTATGTACAATTCTGCCTTTTACGAACATTCATATCTGGCAAAAGCTATGGGTGTGGAATTGGTGGAAGGTAGAGATCTATTTGTTGAGAACGATTTTGTCTACATGAAGACCATTCGTGGACCCATTAAGGTTGATGTGATTTACCGAAGAGTGGATGACCAATATATAGATCCCCTGGAATTTAGGGCCGATTCGTCATTGGGGGTACCAGGTCTTTTCGCTGCCTATATAAAAGGCAATGTTTGTTTGGCAAATGCTCCGGGCACAGGAGTAGCAGATGATAAAGCCATCTACACCTACATGCCGAAAATCATTAAATATTATTTGGATGAGACTCCCATTCTCAACAATGTACACACCTACCATTGCAGCAGGCCCAATGAACTTAAATATGTATTGGAACACATACATGAACTAGTGGTGAAGCCTGTGGATGAAGCAGGCGGTTATGGTATATCAATTGGCAACAGACTCTCTAAGGCTGAAATTAAGGTAGTTCAGGAAGAAATAAAACAAAATCCTAGAAAATACATTGCCCAGCCTATTATGTCCTTATCGGTACATCCAACCTATATAGATGACAGTGAATCTTTTGAACAACGTCATGTAGACCTTAGGACATTTACCCTATTGGGCAATAAAAAGGAGTTTGTACTCAAAGGTGGATTGTCTCGAGTAGCACTAAAAAAAGGAAACTTAATTGTAAATTCCTCTCAAGGAGGTGGTTCCAAAGATACCTGGGTATTAAAAAAATAAAAAAATCTTATGTTAGCTAGAGTTGCCAATAACCTTTTTTGGATGGGACGTTATATTGAACGTTCCGAACATGTTGCCAGATACTTAAATGTAAATTATTTTTCATCATTGGACGCACCGAACGAGCTGTCACAATCCAGACAATTTGTTCTTCAATCCATGATGTTCCTGGTAGGGGAGCCATTGGATGACGATAGCATAATTCTTAAAGAAGAAGATATTTTATTCAACATAGGACTAAATGCCAATTTACCTTATTCCATTATCAATAATGTAAAATATGCCCGAGAGAATGCCAATAGTGCCAGAGACCTTATTTCTACGGAACTGTACGAATCCATCAATAAATTTTATCATTTTGTAATCAGGTATTCGATAGAGGATTTCACAAAAAAGGGTCTATACGATTTTACCGTTAACATCACTGAAATGACCGCCATTTTAAGAGGAAAAATAAGAGGTACGCTTTTGCATGACGAGGTGTATGCAATTATTATGCTCGGTATAAATCTGGAGAGGGCCACGCAGGTAATCAGAATCATTAATGCCAAATACAATGATGCCGTAAAGGCCAAAGGAAGTTATGGCGATAAAATTAGCAATAGCTTTGAATGGACCACACTTCTTAAATGTGTGGAATCTTATGATATGATGCGCAGATATTATAAAAAGACACCTACCAGTATTTCCACTTTGGAATTCTTAATTTTAAATCCAGATTGTCCAAGATCTGTCATCAATAGTATAAACCAAGTATATAAGCATATTAAAGTTTTGGATGAATCCAAAACTCCGGATAAAAATTCTACCGCTTTTTTAATAAGTAAAGTTAAGGGAGAATATGAATTTAAATTTGCCGAAGAAATTGAGGAAGACATTCAGGGCTTTATTGAAAAAATACTCAATAGTCTGGTGCAGATTAGTCTTAAAATGGAAAATGAATTTTTTACCTATTGATTTATAATCCATTGGATTACCTTTGCGTTAACAACTACTTATAATGTCATTTGAATATTCAGTTACTTATTGTGCCGAAAATAACTACGAAAATCCTGTAGAAAATGCATATTGGCAATTTTTGATTGTTCCTGAGAATAACGACACGCAAGAATTGATCAGCGTGGAAATAAAAAATTCATTGGAAGCCAAAAGTGCTTTTTCCCAAAATGGTTTTGGATTTCAGACCATAAGAATAAATACTTCGGAACGATTCCAGAAAATTAACTTCAGTGCCACTTTTAAACTTAAAAAAATAAGCTTCAACCCTTTTGGACAAATTCCAATCTTTGATATCCCAAGCAACTATGAACTTGTTAAAAGTTTGAATTTCAAGGTAGATCATGAGCCTTATCTGCGTGAGACCAAATATACTGCCTTGCCAGCCGGTTCAGAAAACTTGTTTGTTTTTGATACCTCCATAAGTATATTCGAGAATCTTCAAAAACTAAATAAATGGATCTATCTTTTTATTCATTTCAATACTGGCGTTACCCATGTGAATACCTTATTGGAAGAAATCATTAATAATCCTGAGGGGGTATGCCAGGATTTCACACATTTGTTCTGTGCTTTGGCAAAAGCAAATAATATTCCCACCCGCTATGTCTCGGGTTACCTGCACCAGGGTAATGGTTACTTTGGCGACTCGCAAATGCATGCTTGGGCAGAAGCATATATCCCCCAAGTTGGCTGGATAGGCTTTGACCCTACCAACAATTTATTGGTCAATGACAACCATATTAAAGTAGCCCACGGCAAAGACTATAATGATTGCTCCCCTTTAAAAGGCGTAGTATATTCCCAAGGCGCTAATAAAACCTCCCATTCTGTGGAAGTACAGGCCGAACAATAAATATCATTTCATATTTGGTACATAATCAGAAAAAAGAATCCTATTTTTGGCTGAAAATAATTAGTATATGATAACTACGGACCATTATAAGAGTCTCATTGATCGCCTTGGTGCGTTAAGGAGGTATCTTTGACATAGATGCCAAGCTTGTAGAAATAGAAAACGAGGAGGAAAAAACCCTGGCTCCAGACTTTTGGAACCATCCCCAGGAAGCCCAGGAACAGATGAAATTAATTCAATCCAAGAAACAATGGGTTGATGATTATAATAGCGCTCAAAGCTTAGTAGCCGATCTTGAGATTTTCTTGGAATTTCAGAAAGAAGG
The DNA here is from genome assembly GCF_023016025.1 of Arenibacter sp. S6351L. Classification (NCBI taxonomy): domain Bacteria; kingdom Pseudomonadati; phylum Bacteroidota; class Flavobacteriia; order Flavobacteriales; family Flavobacteriaceae; genus Arenibacter; species Arenibacter sp. S6351L. Next base: position 108,930 of record NZ_JALKBB010000014.1, read on the forward strand.
TGAAATGTCCGAAGCTGATGTTGAAGGTCATTACGACAAGACCATTGAGGCCTTGGAGAAATTGGAATTCAAAAATATGCTCTCTGCAGAGGGAGATGAACTCACAGCCATAATTCAAATTACTGCGGGTGCCGGAGGCACGGAAAGTTGTGATTGGGCATCCATGTTGATGCGGATGTACATGATGTGGAGTGAAAAAAATGGTTACAAGGTAAAAGAGCTCAATTATCAGGAAGGTGATGTTGCAGGAATCAAAACCGTGACCTTGGAAATTGAAGGGGATTATAGCTTTGGATGGCTTAAGGGAGAGAACGGAGTACACAGGCTGGTACGTATTTCACCTTTCGACAGTAACGCAAAGCGCCATACTTCTTTTGCTTCCGTATATGTTTACCCACTGGTGGACGACAGTATAGAAATAGATATAAACCCTGCCGATGTGGAGATCACCACGGCTAGATCAAGTGGTGCCGGGGGACAGAATGTCAACAAAGTAGAAACCAAGGTACAGCTGACCCACAAACCTTCCGGAATACAGATTTCTTGTTCAGATTCAAGATCACAGCACGACAATAGGGCCACCGCATTAAAAATGCTTAAATCCCAATTGTACGAAATAGAATTGCGCAAGAAAATGGAAGCCCGACAGGAAATTGAGTCGTCCAAAATGAAAATTGAATGGGGTTCACAGATTAGGAATTATGTAATGCACCCATACAAATTGGTGAAGGACGTGCGTACGGGTGAAGAAACTGGAAACGTTGATGCGGTAATGGACGGCAATATAGATCAGTTCTTAAAGGCCTATCTTATGATGATGGGGCAAAAGGAAGAAAGCTGAACCATGACTCCATATTACAACCTGTAAAATTGTTAATGGATAAGGCTAGAAAGTTTCGGGTACCTGTTTTGAAGATTATTATCATGACCATTAGGAGACTGGAAATTTTTGGCCACGAAACTTAAAATCTAATAAATATGATTAAAATATATCACAACCCCAGATGTGGAAAGTCCAGAGAAGGATTGGCCATTCTAGAGAATTCGGGAAAAGACTTTGAGATCATTAAATATCTTGAAAACGTACCTACCAAAAAAGAACTCGAAGCCATTCTAAAAATTTTAGGTATATCACCAATGGAGTTGGTGAGAACCAACGAAGCCATTTGGAAAGAAAAATTCAAGGGAAAATCCATGACGGACGATGAAGTAATAGCTGCCATGATAGCGTTTCCCAAACTCATAGAACGCCCCATAGTCATCAAGGACAGCAAAGGGGTGGTTGGACGACCTCCCGAAAAAATAAAGGACCTTTTAAATTAGGATCTGAGTTAAACTGATTTGAAAAAAGGAACATTTATTATTATATTATGTACTTCCCAAAGAATCAAAGCAATTGCCGCCGCAATACGGCACAGTTCTTGAAATATTCATTTTAACAAACATTTAACCCTTAAGGGTTAAACCATCTATTAATTTTGGAATCCCACTAAGCAGTTGACATTATGAAAACGAACAAGAAATTATTTTTAAGTTTTTTATTGATCGTATTATCATTCCCTTTTTTAAGTGCCCAATATGGGTATGGTAATGGATACGGAAATGGATATGGATACGGAGGATATGGTAGACAGCGAAATACTATTCCACAAGTACAGGAAACGCCTAAGGAACCGGAAAAATTAACGGCTGCTCAAATTGTGGATCAGGAAATGCCGAGCATTACAGAAAAATTAGGCTTAAACCCGTTTGAGGAAGCTGTTTTGAGCACCACCTTAAAAAAATACCTGCAGGAACGTATAGAATTGCAGATACTGGAGCTACCGGCCGATAAGATGAGGGAAAGTTATGAAAAAATCACTTTAAAGCAAGATGAAGAACTTAAGGCAGGATTACCAGCAGATAAGTATGAGGCCTTTGTAGAACTTCAGAAAAGCGGTTTTAAAAAGGTTAAAGAAAAAAAGAAGAAGAGAAAAAACAAATCCAAAACATAGCAAATGAAAAAACTACTCCCAGTTACACTATTATTCATCACTTTAATAGGTTATGCACAAGGGGGCCAAGGCCCGCAAGAACCGATAAAAATAACTGGGACCGTTTTGGACCAAGAAACAGATCAACCCTTGGAATATGCCACTTTGGTACTACAAAGTGTTAGAAATCCTGAAAAAGTTACAGGTGGGATTACGGATGTCAACGGGCAATTCGAAGTTGAGACAGCTCCTGGAAACTATAATATCAGTGTAGAATACATCTCGTATAAATCCTATAAATTAAATAATCAAAGTCTAAGATCTTCCACCAACCTTGGTGTAATCCGTCTTTCCTTAGACGTTGCCCAGTTGGCCGAAGTAGAAGTGGTCGGCGAGCGCACCACAGTAGAATTACGGCTGGATAAAAAAGTATATAACGTTGGTTCGGACCTAACCGTGAAAGGTGGTTCGGTAACCGATGTACTGAGCAACGTACCTTCGGTTTCCGTGGATGTGGAAGGTAACATTAGTCTCAGGGGAAACGAAAGTGTTAGAATCCTTATCAATGGCAAACCATCGGCCTTGTCGGGCCTGAGTCCCGAGTCCCTGCAACAGTTGCCTGCGGATGCCATAGAAAAGGTAGAGGTAATTACCAACCCCTCCGCAAGGTATGATGCCGAAGGAACAGCAGGTATTTTGAATATAATTCTAAAGCAGAGCAAGACCGCCGGGGTAAACGGATCCGTCAATGTTTATACAGGGCATCCAGAGACTTATGGAGGATCCTTGAGCCTAAATTTAAGACGGGACAACTTCAATATCTTCACCAATACCACCTACCGTTATCGCAGCGGCCCAGGGAATGCATTATTCGATCAGGAAAACTTTGACAGTAACGGCAACACCTTGAGTTATCAGAATGAAGTAAGGGATTACCAAAGAAAGGACAAAAGTTTTAACACCAATGTTGGTTTTGAACTGTTTTTGGATGAAAGCAGCAGCATTACCAATTCTTTTGTGTTTAGCAAATCTAATGGGGATAACACAGTGAATGTGGATTTTTCCAATTTTGATGCCAATAGAACCCCAACCATCCAAAGAAACCGATTTACCACTGAGGACGAGTTTGAGGAGGAGGTTCAATACTCATTGAATTACCAAAAGAAATTTGAAAGGGAAGGACATATCCTTACCTTCGACTACCAGTACTCAAAGGGAATTGATAATGAAAATTCGATTATCGAGGAGGTCATCCTAGGGGATAATATTGCTTTGGATACCGAAAGGACCATAGATGACCAAACACAGATATCCCAATTGGTGCAGATGGATTATGTACTTCCATTTGGAAAGGATAATCAGTCCCAATTTGAAATTGGGTATCGCGGGACCTTTAACAATAACAATACCGATTTTGATTTTGGTATCGAACAACAAGATGGGGGATTCAATAGCGACCCCAACTTCAGCAATGAATTAAATTATAAGGAGTATGTAAATGCGGCCTATACCCAATTGGGGTCTAAATTTAACAAATTCAGTATTCTAGGCGGATTGAGAATGGAGGCTTCCGATATCGGGATCGAACTGGTCAACTCTAACGAACTTACCAATAAGGACTATGTAAATTGGTTCCCATCCATATTCCTGGGCTATGAATTCTCCGAGAAGGAACAAGTTACCTTAAGCTATAGCAAAAGACTTAGAAGACCCCGTTCTAGGTTTATCAACCCGTTCCCTTCCAGATCCAGTAACACCAATCTATTTCAAGGAAATGCGGATTTGGACCCTACTTTTACCGATTCATATGATTTGGGATATTTGAAAAGGTGGGATAAGTTTACTTTTACTACCTCTGGATACTTTAACAGATCTACTGGAGTGTTTCAATTTGTTTCCAGGGAAACGGGCGACTTTGTAACCATTGAAAATCCAGACGACCCACAGAATCCCATTGTAGTTCCCGTACAGGTGCGGAGCCCAATAAATTTAGCTACTGAAGACCGTTTAGGTATGGAGTTTACTACTACCTATACCCCAAAAAGGAATTGGAGGCTGACATGGAACCTAAATGCTTTCCACAGGGATTTACAGGGGGACTATACCTACACCAACAGTCAGAATGAAGTAATTGTTCAAAATTTTGATGCCAACAACTTCTCTTGGTTTACCCGCTTTAGCGCTAAATTACCTTTACCGGGAAAAATCGATTTTCAGACCAATTTCTTTTATATGGGTCCTTCCGAAGATGCGCAAAACACCAACAAGGGTATGTTGAGTTCGGATCTAGGGTTAAGCAAGGATGTTTTAAAAGATAAGGGCTCCCTGACGTTAAATGTAAGCGACATATTTAATTCTAGAAAACGTATAACGGACACCAGAACAGAAAATGTAGCTACTTACAGCGAATTTCAATTTAGGCAAAGGCAAATTACCTTGTCGTTTCAATACAGGTTTAACCAACCCCAAAACAGAAATGATAGGAATAGGGAAGGCAGAAATGGCGGCGGAGAAGATATGGACTTTGAAGGATAAAATTATCAAACCCTTAAACATAAAAAGGGAGCCGATGGGCTCCCTTTTTATTTACAGTATATTGTCGTCGTATCCCTATTGGTTACGTTTTGCTTTTTTAGCTTCGCGCTTTTCTTTCAATATTTCCAGGATAGAACCTCCTATCCAGTAGGGAATAACAAAAGTCAACAAAAAAATCATCAACCAAAACCCGATGGTCAAGATGGTCAAAAATGCTAAAAACCCTAAATATTGGTCAAAATCGAACATGATTGCTATGTTTTTTTAATGGTGGTACAAAGATATCAAAATCTAAGTTATTATTCCAAGGCCTATTTAAAATAATTTAACTTAAGTACACAAACTTCATCAATTAATCCTTCCTCATTAGCACACTAGCTTACATTTGCTAACAAAAGGAAAAAGAAGTTGCATATTACTTATTTCAAGTTATCCAATATAAAATCCAAGGTACTGTTCCTATTGTAATTCTTTTCAAAAGCCACATTGGTATGTGTTAAATTATTTGCCAAGCCCAAGTCCTTAAATCGGTTTATGGTAGCCTCAGATTCCATGGTAACCTTACCGGTTAGCAACGTATCCATGGACAAGCCGTTTTTATGCCTTTTATAAATCTTTTTTAATCCGCTTAGATACAGGCGGTCCTTGGTAAATCCGCCTCCCCTGTGGACCCGCATGGTAATGGTAAAGGCCTTGTTCCTGTCCAGTTTGTACTGGCCGTGTAACATGTCGAAAGTATCCGAAAAACCATACCCTTTTATCAAACTGTCAGAGGCCAAGACCCTATAAGCAAGTTCCTTTAATCTCTTAAGGGTTAGGGCCCCACTCATGTATTCACTAAAAACCGCCAAGCCCTCTTGAGTTTCCACATTCTTCGGAAAACCATTGGAAAAAACTTTTAAGGGTTGTAACATGCCGTTGTAGGTAGTTACCAAATGCACTCCAATCTCATGATTGGCCAAGGTAAGCAGTTGGTTTCTGCTAAAAACGGTATTCTTCTTAATAAGAAGGGATTGGGTGTTATTGCTCACCATGGCATCTGCGGCAATGCTATTGGAGAAGGAAATATTTAAAGGAAAATCATATTGCCGCACAAACTCTTCAAAATAAACCTTTGCGTCCTCCGGGGTATATATTTTTTCCATATCCTCGGTATCCGGCTCATCGGCCACATGTAGAATGAACCTGGCATTCTGAACATCTTTCTCCGTGGGTGTCCCATAAACCCTAAGGGAGTTGTAATAGAACTTTTTGTTCTGACCAATAGTCTCTATACACTGAATCATATTGGCATAGTAATACACCACTTCCTGATAGAACTTCATTATCTGTTCATCCTTTATGCGCTCCAAGCGCTGGGAAAAGAACAAACGGTTTAACTTGTAAGGATCAAATTGTAACTTTTTATATTTAAATACGGGTTCATCAACATATTTGGATGAAAAGAAACGGTGCTTTTCCTTTTCAATATTTAATGGATTTAAATAGGTCAACAATTCAATTTTTTTTACCAACCTGTCCAAATTGGCATCTATTGCAAATACATTGGGAAACTGCTCAATGATTTCCCGGCTCACTTCTTGTTTTAACATTACAACTACTATTTAATATACCTCGTTGAGGCTCTAATTATTTAGGGATATCATTTAACTTCCCTACCGATTTTGCAACTACCACGGACACCATGGCATCGCCCGTTACGTTTATTACTGTTCTGGCCATATCCAAAGGTCGGTCTACCGCAAAGATCAACGCCAATCCTACCGCCAACTTATCACTTGGAAACCCTATGGACTCCAAAACAATTACCAACATTACCATTCCGGCCCCCGGAACTGCCGCAGAACCAATGGAAGCCAAAAGCGCGGTTAATATTATCATTAATTGGTCTGTAATTTCCAAATGATGACCCAAGGCTTGGGAAATAAAAACTGCCGCTACGCCTTGATAAAGACTGGTTCCGTCCATATTTATAGTAGCTCCTACCGGAAGTACAAAACTCGCCACCTCCTTATCCACACCCAATTGATTCTCTACCCTTTCCATGGTTACGGGAAGGGTGGCGGCGCTTGAGCTCGTGGAAAACGCCAAAAGTTGTGCGGGACTGATGGCTTTTAAGAACCAAATTGGATTTTTTCTAGTAACCAACGTCAATACAGTACAATAAAAGACAATCATTAGAAAAAGTCCTAAAATAACAACACCTGCATATTTAACCAATGCCAACAATAAATCCGGATCTCCTGAGCTGGCCACTACATTGGCCAAAAGGGCAAATACGGCAAAGGGAGCCGTTACCATAATTATATCGACCATTTTTAATACCGCATCGTTAAGGGAATCAAAAAGGGTCTTTAAAGGTTTTGCCTTGGCTTCCCCAATTAGCAACATGGACACCCCTAGAAACACAGAAAAAAATATTACCTGGAGCATTAGTTTATTGTCGCTCATTGCACTAAAAACATTCTCCGGCACCATATCCAACAAAAACTGCAAAGGCGCGGATTCCTTTTGCACAGAAGCTTCTGCAAGTTTAGACTGCACGCCTTGCCGACCAACAAATTCATTGGTAATCCTTGAAACGGTTTCCTCAGAAATTCCTTTACCGGGGGAAAAAATATTGACCAGCAGCAAACCTATAATAATTGCCACTATAGTGGTGGTGATAAATAAGGTAACAGAACGGACACCTATGGTTTTAAACTGGGCAATATCCTTTAAATCTGAAATCCCTTTAATGATCGAAGCCAAAATTAACGGAATGGCTATAAGCTTCAAAAGATTGATAAAGATAATGCCAAACGGATTGATCCAATTTTGAATAAAGAGCTTACCTCCCGAAATATACAACATTAACACCCCAAAAAGCACTCCCAAAAGCATACCAATTAGGATTCGCCAGTGCAAGGCAAGTTTTTTCATAATTTCAATTAAGATTGTGCTAAATTATGGGAACAATCAATTGAATTTACAAACGGACAAAAATAATTTTCGCCATCTTTTAATGCGTTGGATTCAGCAATAATGAAGTTGTTCGTTATTTTGAAGGCTTATAATGATCGCTCCATTCCTTTACCTTGGGCTCCCCTAATTTATCCACAGACTTTGCCACCATCATGGACACTGCGGCATCCCCAGTAACATTGACCACCGTCCTACACATATCCAAAGGTCTATCCACAGCAAAGATCAGGGCCAGTCCGGCTTCAGGAATACCAGCCTGCGCCAAAACAATGACGAGCATCACCATTCCTGCTCCAGGTACAGCGGCACTCCCAATGGAAGCCAAGGTTGCGGTAACAATAATTCCCAATTGGGCTCCAAAACTAAGATCCATTCCAAAAGCTTGGGCAATAAAAACCGCTGCCACGGCTTGATAAAGACTGGTACCATCCATATTTATAGTGGCCCCAATTGGCAATACAAAACTGGCAACCTCCTCCTCTACCCCTAAATGCTCCTCTACCCTTTCCATGGTGACAGGTAGCGTGGCCGCACTGGAACTGGTAGAAAACGCCAATAATTGTGCAGGGGAAATTCCATTTATAAAAAATGAAGGCTTGCGTTTGGTAAATATCCATACCAACGAAATATACACGCCTATCATCAAGATCAATCCCAAAACAACACTGACGGAATACCATCCTAGCGCCTTAAATAGATCCAAACTGGGAGATTCTACCACCAAAGCGGCCAATAAGGCAAAGACACCGTAGGGAGCCGCCAGCATAATCAAATCTATCAATTTAAGAATTACCTCATTGAAGCCATCAAAAAATTTCTTTACCGGATCGGCCTGCTCTGCAGGTATCAATATTAATCCCACTCCGAAAAAAATGGCAAAAAATATGACCTGCAACATATTGCCATTGTCACTTGCCGCACTAAAAATATTGCTGGGTACCAAATCTTCCAAGGCCCTTAATGGTCCGGACTCCTTTTGTTCGTTGGCTTGGGATATTTTGGAATCGGCATCACCTTTATAATTTTCCACCAATTCGTTCCTCGTCTCTTCAGAAATAGAGGAACCTGGTTTTACAATATTCACTATGGTAAGTCCGATGGATACCGCGATAATGGTTGTTATGAGGTAAATTCCAATGGTCCTCCCCCCCATTTTTGAAAGTTTGGAAATATCCTTTAGATCGGAAACCCCCTTGATAAGCGAAGCCAATATTAATGGAACTGCAATAAGCTTAAGAGAATTAATAAATATATTCCCAAAGGGTTTTATCCAATCGGAGACAATTTTCGGACCCCAATCGAACTGAACCATGGCCAAAGCAAAAAGAACTCCGCCCACCATTCCCAAAATAATTTGCCAGTGCAATTCCAACTTCCTCATAAAAACAATGATTTAGATTGGAAAGATAGCATTTTGTGGTTTAAAGCACCAAAAAATATAAGGCTATAATTTAATGGTCCTATTCAATAAAGTATAATCTGCCATAACCAAGGCGGCCATTGCCTCCACAATTGGCACCGCCCTTGGCACTACACAAGGGTCGTGCCTACCCTTGCCCTGAGTGCTTACTTTATTCCCTTCCTTATCTATGGTATCATAGGCCTGAATAACGGTTGCGACAGGCTTAAAGGCAACATTGAAGTAAATATCCATTCCATTGCTTATTCCACCTTGTATACCCCCACTATGATTGGTCTTGGTAGTACCGTCGGTATTAAATTGATCGTTATGGGCGCTCCCCTTCATCTTTACACCTTCAAATCCGCTACCGTACTCAAAGCCTTTAACGGCATTGATGGAAAGCATAGCTTTACCCAATTCTGCATGTAACTTATCAAAAACAGGTTCCCCCAAGCCAATGGGAACATTTTGGATTACACAGGTAATCACCCCCCCAATGGTATCACCTTCCTTTTTAATTTTTTTTATATACTCTTCCATTTTAGCTGCAGTAGCAGTATCCGGACATCTTACCGGGTTGGATTCGATAAGGGAAAAATCGAGTTCTTGGTAACTTTTGTCCAAGGATAGCTCACCTACTTGGGAAACGTAGGCGTTTATTTTCATATCTCCCAAGAATTGTTTGGCAATGGCACCGGCAACTACCCTACTGGCTGTTTCCCTGGCCGAACTTCTTCCTCCTCCGCGATAATCCCTGAAACCATATTTTTGGTCGTACACATAATCGGCATGCGAAGGCCTATAAGAGTCCTTTATATGGGAATAATCATGTGATTTCTGATTGGTATTGTGTATGGCAAACCCTATTGGTGTTCCTGTCGTCTTCCCTTCAAAAATCCCAGAGTAAAACTCTACGGTATCCGGCTCCTTGCGTTGGGTAACGATGGCCGACTGACCAGGTTTACGCCTGTCCAGGTCTTCCTGAATGGCATCCAGATTCAATTCAATTCCCGCCGGACATCCATCCAGTACGCCACCAATGGCCACACCGTGAGATTCTCCAAACGTAGATAGTTTAAAAAGGGTTCCAAAAGTATTTCCTGCCATGTTTGTAGTTAAAATTTGTAGTTATGAAACGGTATAAAGGGCCATTTTAATTCAAAGATCCAAAGGTAAATCTTAAAACAGAGATACAAAAATAGAAACCTTGCTTATTGCAAATAAAAACAGAATTGGACCAACTTAATATAAACTTAACTATTTCCTTATCCTAAATTGATTTTACCTTCACTTTTAATTTAAATCCAAAGGTTTAATTTGAGAAAATTCCACCTCCGTGAAAAAGCGACAAATAGAATTGGTAGTTATTTCAGACGTACATTTAGGAACTTTCAGTTGCCATGCTGATGAACTATTGGCCTATTTGAACAGCATAAACCCTAAAACACTTATACTAAACGGCGATATAGTTGATGTCTGGCAATTTAGCAAGAAATATTTCCCTGCTACGCACCTAAAAGTGCTAAGAAAAATTATGGGAATGGCCACAAATGGTACCGAAGTATATTACATTGTAGGGAACCACGACGAAAGGCTTAGAAGATTCTGCGGTACTTCTTTGGGAAATATCCATTTTGTTGATCAATTGACCTTAGAATTAAATGGTAAAAGGGCCTGGTTCTTTCACGGTGATGTTTTTGATATATCCATTCAAAATGCAAAATGGGTGGCCAAACTGGGAAGGCATGGATACAGTCTATTAATTCTCCTTAACAGAACCATTAACTGGATCTTGGGCAAATTGGGGCGCGAAAAATATTCCTTGTCAAAAAGAATTAAAAACAGCGTAAAGGGTGCTGTTAGATTTATCCAAAATTTTGAACATACCGCAAAGGAATTGGCCATCGACAAGAATTATGATTATGTTATCTGCGGCCATATCCATCAACCCAAAAAAGAGATTTATGAAAGTGAACAAGGCAAATGTACCTATTTAAATTCCGGGGATTGGGTAGAAAACCTAACAGCTCTTGAATACACCTTTAAACGTTGGAAAATATATAGATATAGTGCGGACAAACTCTCCCCTTTCTTTGCAGATGAAGAACTTAAGGGCATGGATATTCACGAATTATTCGCTGCCACATCCATAAATATAAAGTCACCCAAAAAAACTAAAATTTAGGAGTACCCCTGAAATATCTTTAATTAAGACAAACCTTTTTCCCTTAGAAGGAAATGGCTGCTTATAAAAAAAGCCCCGTCCCATATTGCATAACAAATATCGTGAAAGGGCCAAAATTTTCTATTCTTAATTAAAAAAGCACAAGCTCATACCAATAGGAAGAACCCTGTTACACAATAAGAGCCTCTTTCAAAATTGAAATAGGGTGCAAGGCCTTTCTTTGGGTACCATCATATATCTGATGCCTACAACTGGTACCGTTGGCGGCAATAATCACATCCTCTGCAGACTTCCTAACGGCCGGAAACAACTTTAACTCCCCTACCTGCATACTTACCTCGTAATGTTCCTTTTCATAACCAAAGGACCCTGCCATACCACAACATCCGGAACTAATGATAGAAACAGTATAATTCTTTGGAAGATTCAATATGTCAAAAGTTACCTTTTGGTTGGATATTGATTTTTGATGGCAATGTGTGTGGATCTTTACAGTCTTGGCTTCCTTTGTAAACAGATCGGCGGTTAAAGCGCCGGACTGAATTTCTTTGGCCAAAAATTCTTCTATCAAAAAAGAATTGGCAGCAACGGCATCCATCTGCTTTTTGTCAAAACCAAATCGTTTATATTCATCCCTAAACGTAAGTATAGCGGAAGGTTCCAGTCCAATTATTGGAAGTCCTTTATCCGTTAGCTGCGAAAGTCTATCTACATTCTTAATGGCCAATTTTTTGGCCTGTTTTAAAAACCCTTTGGAAATATAGGTCCTTCCACTCTCTGCATAAAAAAGTTCCACCTCATACCCCAGTCGTGTCAATACTTCAATAGCATCCCTACCCAGTTCAACATCCAAATAGTTGGTGAATTCATCTATGTACAACACAACTTTGGACCTGGTGGCAATTACCTGACCTTTAGCCTTTTCAAGCTCCTTATCAAAATTGAACTTATAGACTTTCGGTAAACTTCTTTGCTCTGCTACTCCGACCGATTTTTTAAGCAATCCGCCAACAAATTTGGAATCGTACATGGCATTGGTAATACCTGCCATACTACTTCCCAATTTAATCAACTTGGTATTATAGGCGAAAAGTTTTGCCCTCAAGGGATATCCGTTCTCCTCCTGATATTGATATAAAAACTCTGCTTTAAGCGTAGCCACATCAACGTTGCTGGGGCATTCACTGGAGCAGGCCTTACAGCTTAAACAAAGATCAAAAACTTCTTTTAGCTCCTTATTGTTAAACTTATTCGTCTTTTCCGAAGAAGTTAAAAATTCGCGCAGGGTGTTGGCACGGCCCCGTGTGGTATCCTTTTCATTTTTTGTGGCGTGATAACTGGGACACATGGCTCCTGATACCAAATGGGTCTTTCTACAATCCCCGCTACCATTACATTTTTCTGCCGCTTTTAGAATGCCCTCACTATCGGAGAAATCCATCAAGGTTTCTATTTCCGGTTCCTGGCGGTCAATTTCATACCTCAGGGATTCATCCATGGGATAGGCATCCACAATTTTCCCCGGGTTAAAAATATTGTATGGATCAAAATAGGTCTTTACCCGCTTAAGGAGCTCGTAATTCTTCTGTCCGATCATTAAGGGAATGAACTCCGCCCTTACAATTCCATCACCGTGTTCCCCGCTAAAGGATCCGTGGTATTTTTTGGTAAGCTTGGCCACGTCCGTGGTAATGGACCTGAACAAGGCCACATCTGTAGATTTCTTTAAATTTAGTATTGGCCTTAAATGCAACTCCCCTGCCCCTGCATGGGCATAGTAGACCGCATCTTGCTTATAGTCCTTCATTATTTGGGAGAACTCGCCTATAAAATCCTTAAGGTCTTCCAGCGCTACCGCCGTATCCTCTATACAGGCAACCGCCTTGCGGTCCCCGACTATATTTCCAAGAAGACCCAATCCGGCCTTTCTAAGTTCAATGGCCTTATTTACGTCGGCCCTCCTCAATATAGGGCTGGCATAGCTCAATCCAGACTTTTTAACGGTCTCCAATAATTGCTGAAGTTGTTTGTCCAAGTCCTCTTCGGTATCCGCTTTAACCTCCAACATTAACAATGCCGCGGGGTCGCCTTCCACAAAAAACCTGTTCTCCAATTGGGTACGGTTATTTTTGGTACAATCCAAAATTACCTTATCCATCATTTCACAGGTATGCAGATTGTGGGTCATTAGGGGAGCAACGTCCAACAAACAATCTTCCAAGGTTTTGTAATGGGTAACTACCATGGCGGAAAGTTTGGGAGGCAACTCGGTCAATTGCAGTACTATTTCTGTAGTGAAAGCCAAGGTACCTTCACTACCGCTCAATAATTTACATAAGTTTATGCCTTCGGCGCTATCACCAAAAATATTGTTCCTGAGCAACTCGTCCACAGCATATCCTGTATTGCGCCTATGGATCTGGGGTTTTGGAAATTCCTTAACAATTTCCGCCTGTATTTCCTTGTTGCTTAATTCTTTATGTATGTTGTTGTAAATTTTTCCTTCAAAATTATCCAAGGACATTTTACCCAGAAATTCGTTCAAGGACAAATCCCTGAATTCTACCTTGCTTCCATCGGATAAAAAAGTCTGTAAGGATACCACTTGATCACGGGTAACCCCGTATTGTATGGAGGTAGTTCCCGAGGAGTTGTTACCTACCATTCCCCCGATCATACAGCGATTGGAAGTAGAGGTGTTTGGTCCAAAAAATAGGCCATAAGGTTCCAAGTAGAGATTTAACTCGTCACGGATCACCCCTGGTTGAACGGTTACTTGTTTTTTATCTTCATCAACGGAGAGAATCTTGGTGAAATTTTTGGAGACATCCACTACTATACCATCCCCAACACATTGTCCGGCAAGGGAGGTTCCTGCAGTTCTGGGTATTAAACCAATTTTGTGTTCACCTGCAAATAGAATTAGTTTTCTAATATCCTCTTCAGTCTTCGGATAGGCCACTGCCATTGGCATTTTTCTATATACAGAAGCATCAGTGGCATATAGGGTGGTCATTAATTTGTCTACAAACAAATCGCCCTCTAAATCGTCCTTTAATTTATTTAGCATATTTTTATCCAACTCAAAACAATTTTGGGCACTAAATTAAGTTTTATTGTTTCAGATTAATAATGAATTTTTAATTTTTACATTAATTAACTTTAGAACACTTATGAAAATTTTAAAATTATTTACCCTATTTATGTTCTGTTCCTGGTTCTCTATGAGTGCCCAGGAAATATCCGATCACGCCATTGGTCTGCGCTTGGGGGACAGTGATGGTTTTGGTGCAGAAATTTCCTATCAAAAATCTTTGGATCGTGACAACAGATTGGAAGCCAACCTTGGATGGCGGGACAGTCGTTATTTTGATGCTTTTAAATTAACGGCCCTTTACCAATGGGTTAGACCCTTGGACGGAAATTTCAATTGGTACTACGGCGCCGGTGGCGGACTGGGAAGTGTGGACTTCGCTTCCAAACCTAATGGCAATGGTGGATACTACACACCAGATGGTGGCCTATTTGTTTTGGCTGCCGGAGATATTGGTATTGAATACAACTTTGACATTCCTTTACTGATTTCATTGGATTTTAGACCTGAAATTGGCATCGTGGGCTATAAAGATTTCTCTGATAATTTTGATTTTGATATCGCCTTGGGAATTCGCTATCAGTTTTGATATAAATAACGAAATACTATTTTATTCAGCCATGAATGTTCTTGTAGCATTTATGGCTTTTTTTATTACTTATATATAAGTACATTTGCGGCAATTAAAAGAAAACAGAAATGAAAAAAATATTATTATCGCTTACCGTAATTGTAGGAGTTGTAGCGTGCAACAGTAAACCTGAAGGTTTTGTATTGAACGGAACTTTAACCGGTGATGTGGAAAACGGTACCCAAATATTTATAAGAAAGATTGATGAAAACAATCAGCCATATGATATTGACACCACCACTGTGGAAAACGGTAAGTTTACTATTAGTGGTCCTGCTGATTCACCCGATCTAATATATGTTTTTGTTGATAAAGTACAAGGCTACACTCCGGTTGTTGCCGAGAAAGGTGAAATAGAACTTAGTGCCCAGAAGGATAGTTTAAATTTTGCCAAGGTTAAAGGCACTGAGCAAAATAATATATTCTTTAACTATCTAAATGAATCAAGGGCCTTGTCCGATCAGGCAATGTCTATTCAAAGAGATATGCAAAACGCCAATATGGGCGGAAACGAAGCTACTGTAAACTCCTTGCGTGACGAGTTTGCCGAACTTCAGGAAGAATATAAGAATTTTGAATTGAACTTCATTAAAAACAATCCTAATGGTCTTATTTCTGCTTTATTGATAGAAAAAGGACTTAATACAAGAATAGTGGAGAGCGAAGAAGCACAAAAAATGTATGATGCCTTAACTCCAGAGATAAAGGAAACCCTGCCCGCCAAAAACATCCTAAAAAGTTTGGAAGCAGCCAAAGCTAGGGAAGAAAAAGGGAAGAGTACAGCTATTGGCGCCACTGCCCCCGACTTTTCAGGACCTACCCCAGAGGGTAAGGAATTGTCCCTAAAAGAAGCCATGGGAAAAGTGACCATCATCGATTTTTGGGCTGCCTGGTGCAAACCTTGTAGGGTTGAAAATCCAAATGTGGTCAATATCTACAACAAGTACCATTCCAAAGGACTTAATATAATTGGCGTATCCTTGGATAGAAAGGAAGAAGATTGGAAAAAGGCCATTGCAGATGACAAACTTAGCTGGAACCATATTTCCAGTTTGGATTACTTCAATGATGCGGTAGCCAAACTTTACAATGTAGAAGCCATACCTGCTACTTTTATCCTTGATAAAAACGGAGTTATTGTAGCAAAAAACCTTAGAGGCCCTGAATTGGAGTCGAAAATTGCAGAACTTTTACAGTAAAATATACTACATAAAATAATAAAGGCTCGTAAAATCTACGGGCCTTTATTATTTTATACATCTCCCGTTCCTACATTGCCTTTTGATCAGTGTTCAATTTTGAGCAATCCTTGACCCAGAAGCACAATTGAACCCTCATTCGGAAGCTCTGGAAACCGAACTAAATCTTGCCCATTTTCCCTAGAATAAAAAGAAGTACAATAGGCAAAGCCAATAATAGTACCATTAAGGTATCTGTAACAAGTAGATCTGGTTTAAAGAACAAGGTTACAACATACCCGCCAATAGCACCACCAAAGTGGGCAGTATGCCCAATGTTCCCCAATCTTGTTTTCATTCCATAGATAGAATAAAATAAATAAAGAATTCCTAAAACGTAAGCTGGTAAAGGAATAGGAATGAACATAATTCCCAATCGCATTTGCGGTTCCAATAGGATGGCAGAATACAATATACCTGTAACAGCTCCACTGGCTCCCACAGCGCTGTAATAAGGTTCGTTTTTATGAAAGTACAATGCCAATAAACTACCGGCAACCAGACTAATAAAATAAAGGATAAGGAATTTACTGGGACCAAACCAATCAATGACCACATCTGCAAAGAAATAAAGTGTAAACATATTAAAAAATAGATGGGAAAGGTCTACATGTAAAAAACCCGAGGTAACCATCCTATCTTTCTGTCCGGCCTGAATAGCACCAACGCCAAACTTGTAACGTTCAAAGAAAGTCTGGTTATTAAAACCCTTTAAGGAGGCAATGACATTGGCGGCCATAATGGCAATGGTAGCAAGATGAATGTTATTCATGAAGAAAACTATTATTTTTGGGTTCAAATATAGCTATATTTGCCCTAATTATATCTGCATGCAGTTTCTAGTATATATTCTGGTTTACCCCCTACTATGGCTTATTTCCATATTACCTTTTAGACTTTTTTACTTTTTTTCAGATTTTGTTTTTATTATTCTTTACCATGTTGTTGGTTACCGCAAAAAAGTGGTGAAAGAAAACCTTAGGCGCGCTTTTCCCAATAAGACCAAGGAAGAAATACAAAAAATCCGGAAAGATTTCTACCGCCATATGTGCGATATGTTCCTAGAAATGGTGAAGACCTTGAACCTGTCCAAAGAGGAACTCAAAGAACGTTATAAGATCGTCAATATAGAGGTGCTACAGGAAATCGTAAAAGATAAAAGTGTTCTTATTGTATGTTCACATTACGCCAATTGGGAGTGGAACGTGAGCATTAATAATTATGTGAATGCAAAAGGTTATGCCGTTTACCAAAGAATTGGGAATTCCTATTTTGATGATTTGATAAAGAAAATAAGGGCCAAATGGAATACCACCCTCATAACCCAGCAGGAAACTGTAAAAACGGTATATAGGAATGTCCAAAATGGGGTAATATCTGCCTATGGTATGGTGAGCGATCAATCTCCTCAAGTAAAAAGAGCTCAATATTGGAGTGAATTCATGGGCGTTAAGGTGCCTATATTTAACGGCCCCGAAAGCATGGCCAGAAAATTGGATCTGGCAGTGGTTTTCCTAAAAGTATCAAAAGTAAAAAGAGGATATTATAAGGCAGAATTTATTCCCATTACAACAGCTGGTAAGCAAACCAAAAAGAACGAGATTACGGACCGATTCTTAAGGTTGACCGAAGATCAGATACGGGAAAAACCTGAGTACTACCTTTGGACCCATAAGCGCTGGAAACACCGAAATAAAGTCCCCGTAGAATTCCAATAAAAGGGTGGCACCAATTCCTAATACATACCTCGTTTTAAAAGCACCTTATGGTATAATTTAAATTGAAACCACTAATTATCTCCATCTCACCGTCTTAGAACTCAATAAAGTAAGGCTTGATGCGTTATAAAAAGGTGATATACACAAAAAATTATTGAAATGTGATTATTTCTGCCTATGGGATTTAATTATACCAAATTAATTAATTTTTATTGGTGCCTACTTGTATGCCTATTAATGTCCATATCCGGATTTGGCCAAACTAGGGTTTTTGCCAATAGCATAATAAGCCAAAGCAACACTGATGATTCAGCAAATGCTATTGATTCAGACTTAAGTACCAAGGCTGATATTGAGGCTAAAGATGGTATAGGTAGTTATTCCGGGCATCTAGAATTGGAATTTCCTTCATTAATACCAGCAGAAACTACCGTATATGTAAAGATTGATGCAGAAGAGCCTATCCTGGCACCTTTATTGGCTGGGGGCTTAGGTGATTTTTTAGGGGCTACGTTGGTCAGCAAGCAAGAATTCACTGTACAAGTAAAGAACGTGAATACCGTAGTTCTCCAAGGAGATTCAAATGACGCAGGAGAATTTGGAACATCTAGAATGAGGCTCGTAATGAATGAAGCTGGGGAATTTTTCATTGTCATTACACCTGATCAAGATTTTAATAGGATTCGACTAGTAAACAGTATAGATCAGGGAGTAACTTCCATTGGCCGCAAAAAATTAGGGGTATATGGCGCATTTTACAACACCTCCGAAATAATAGGTGATTGCGGATCCCCTTCATTTACATCTTACGATGGAAGTCCGTCTGGACTTTTAGGTGTTGGTGGTGTAGGTGTTAATGCTCCAGAGGATGCTATTGACGATGATGACAACACTTTTTCCGAACTAAATTTAGGCCTTATAGGTGTTGGTTCTTCTATAGAACAAATTCTTTACTTTGAAGAACTTTCACATTCCAATGAGGTATTTAATTTTAATTTAAAACTGAATTCGGGTCTATTGGCTCTGGGTGTTTTGGACAATATTGAAATATTGGGGTACAATGGAGCTAATTTAGTAGCCTCAGAAAGTTTGACCGACTTGTTGAATTTAGATTTATTGGGATTGTTTCAAAATGACGAAAATGCAGTAGTACCTTTCGCTCCAGGAGCGCCAATAGACAGGATTGTCATAAGATTCAGCTCTTTAGTAACTCTTAGCCTACCACAGAAATTAGAGGTTCATGAGGTTAAAAAGGTACCCGGACCTCCCACATTCGATGCTAGCACTCAAGATGTAGATATATGCAAGGGGGAATCAGCCAGTCTCATTGCGGTAGCAGATCCCAACGACCTGGAGCTTAGATGGTATGACAGTGCGGTTGACGGCACACTTTTGGGAACAGTGGCGTCTGGAACGCCCTTTGTTACTTCTGCAATTTTGGCGGATACCACTTTTTATGTAGCGGCAGCGGAAGTTGGTTGTCCTGAGGAATCTGAGCGTACCCCAGTGGAAGTAACAGTTGTTCCTTCTCCGGAAGCAACGGATATCACAGTAACTGGCAATGAAAGTACCATTTGCTCATCAAATACAGTAACATTAGTGCCGGGAAGTGCTTTAACGGGAGCCTTTTCTTGGTATTTGGATGCCAATAAAACCAATCCAATTACAGATGGAATGGTCGATAGCGGTATCACTTATAATATTGATGCCAACGATGAATTGAGCATTTTGGGACTTTCAGGTCTAAACAGTCCATATACTTATTATGTCAGTATTACCGATTCCGGTAGTGGGTGTGAAAATATGGCCGGTGAATTAAAACCAGTTGTTGTAACAATTCAGGATAACACTTTGGCACCGACAATTACATTGGACTCGAATATTACAACTGATGATATTGTGAATTCTGACGAAGCAATGGGATTAGTAAATGTCACCGGTGTTGTTGGTGGCGATGCTCAAGTGAACGATGTAGTTACCCTAACAATTAACAATGTATCCTATCAAGGTAATGTTGCTGCAGATCTTAGTTTTAGTATTCCGGTCAATGGAAGTGATTTGGTTGCCGATGCAGATACAACAATTGATGCATCCGTTGAATCCACGAATGGAATTTGCACGAATACTGGTACCGATACCGAATCGTATACGGTAGACACCACTGTCCCCACCGCCCCCACCGTCAATACCCTATTGACAAACGATACCACCCCGACCATTACCGGGACTGCGGATTCGGCCGATGTGCTTACCGTGACCCTGAACGGGACCACCTATACCGAGGGCGATGGCAACCTTACCGATAA
>NZ_JALKBB010000015.1:0-128099 GCF_023016025.1 Arenibacter sp. S6351L
AAAGACCGTTTCGGGGAAGAATTCTTCCCCGAAACGACCAATATTAAAGAAAAATTGTTGAATTTAGAGATGTCCTAAAAAGGGTAAGGCTACACATTCTTGTTGAAATAAAACTTTCAATATAATTTTGTAGTCGATAAAATGTGAAAATACACGATACTCAAAATAATCTTATGGCTTTGTTTAATCAGTGCTTTTATCTTGAACAGTAAGAACACCTGAAAGTACTAACAAACTTCTCCATAAAACAAGAGAAATAATCACAATACCAAATATGCTAAAATAAAAGAGTACTTCAATTTTAATATTAGCTGCTAAAAGTTTAATACTAAATCCTAAAATAGCTATTACCAATAATTCTTTAACCCCATTTTTTAAATGTCGTATTGTTTCCACGTATAAAGGGGAATTCAAAAAAAGGTTAAATATTGAAACCTTTTTGTATGTATCCTCTAGAGTATTTCCTTTTTTCTTTTTAATTGGTTTGGCACTTATTTTAAAACTTACCAATAGGGTCAAGAAAGTCAGTACAAATCCTGCCGAAGTAAAAGCTATATTTGATATGTCAGTAACAATGGAAATTAAGAGTTCTTCCCTGGGAATAATAACATAGCAAACATAGACCATTATAAAGAATGCTGATGTAAACACAACAGCAATCAATAAATCCCAAAATATTGAATAACTAAAATATTTATTAAGCATCCGCATAATAACTAGCTATAAATGTATTTAACTCAGGGTCAATTAATGTATACATTTCCTTATTGGAAAAGTCCTGTAGAGCACCAATTTTGATAACTATTTCCTCCCTAGTCTTTGAAAGATTAAATATGTTTTCATCGCCATGAATATCTTCATATCTAACCTCAAAATTTTCAAAATATTTAATATTCCTTTCTTTGCTTTTAAAAACTCTTAGCATTCCTCTAAACCAATCATTTGCCTCGTAGTTTATATCAATAGGTGCACTGGAACCGGGAATTTGAAAATATGTCTTTAATCGAAGAAATTTTGGTTTGAACTGACTGGCAATGTTTCCCATGGACGAATAATAAGTCTTTTTTACATCAACATCCATCTTTGCAAGATTAGATGGTTTCAATTTTATATCCATTGAAAGTACATTCTGTAAACGAGCCAAAGTCTGGTCTAAGGTGCTGTTATACAGAATAGTTATTTCTGTGGCCTTAGACAGTTTAAGATTATTGGGACCTGCAATATTTCTTAGATAAAACTCCAAATCCTTTAAGCGAGGTCCATTGTGATTATATTCCGCACAAATAATACATGTAGAGCCGCTAAAATCAATAAAAAAATGAGTTTCTTCAACAATATCGCCATCTAAAGAGCTAAGGGGTAAAAGTTTGAATTTATCAGTAGGCTTAAGTTTAGGTTGTTTCCCCTTTCTCAATAAGGCCATTGAACAACGGATTCGTCTCTCTTTAGGTAAAATTCTATGGGTAACCATATAAAGTTCTCTAGGTTCCGCCTTATCTTGGTTTTCATGTCTATCTATCAAAAGACCATTCCCATTTCTCCTTTCCGCTCTTAAATATGAAAAAACCTCCTTTAAAATACTTGTTGTATTGTGAGTTGTTTCAAAGTCCTTATAAGGTACGAATTTTAATGTGTTTAAATAAAGTCTTAACTCACGAAATTTTTTCCTTCTCGCCATTCTAAAAAAAATGCTTAAATAAAACCTAATGCAATGTACACAATTTCTTACTTAAGCAAAATAGATATTTTCTTTTGCTATTTTATAGAAGATATGCCGAAGATTGTATTTGAATAATCAAAAGTTATGATTAAATGGGAACACTACCATTAAAATATATCCCTCTGATTTGTTCCCTTTTATAAAAAAAAAACCATCAACTTATTGTTCTTTTCAAAGGTCTTTCCTATATATGTTGTGGTTCTAACTGTGTTAGATCAGGGACCACATGATTATGGTAATGCTACATGGCCTTTTCCTTAAAGTTACTATTTAAAAGGGAGTGTAGAATTTCTAGCCGTCTTGTCTTTTATTCAAAAGGTTGTTTGAAATCTTTAATATCATTGGTTGTGACCGAATCATATATTTTGGCAAAGTCACCTAAGGTATATCCCATGGCTTCAATAATTAAAAATAATGATCCGCAGGCAGGCGTTGTTTTTGATTTTGCATTGAAAATATCTGAAACGGTAGCTTTTCGTAAGAATGAGGCCAATGCAATTTTATTATAGCTTTTGGCAATTTCTTCCTCATTGTGATTATTAGGTCTAAAATTTTTGGTTGTATCCAATAACCTGTTCAGGCTAATTGCAATCTTAATTTTAATATCTGGAATTAATTCCTCTTTCATATATGCAATTAACTATTTCGTGAAAAATATATCGGTACGCTTTGGCGTACCGATATATTTTTTTATATTTGGTTTGTTATCATTCATTTATGATGATAATTGAATGAATAATGCGATTCTTCTTTGTTTGAATTAGTCTAGAAGCAGTCGCTTGGATTCCCGGTCTAAAAACTGGTAACTTGATGCACGGGATGATAAGCAAGATGCCCATGACCCGGGGCATGGGTTTTCTTATCAGAGTGTACTAAACCAGTTTTAGGACCTTAAAGTGGGTTACAGCCCACTTTATGCCGAGCGTTGTTTTATTTAGAAGTTTTGCAAGTAGTAACTTAAAGGCTAAAAGAGCTATGAAACACATCTTTTGTAACTTAAACGGTAAAACAGCCACTGGGCAGCTTACCGTTCTTTTGCAGCATACCATGTATGACATTCTCTTTACCAAAAAGCCCAAGAACCCAATATAGGTTAGCATTGAATTGGTTAAAAAAGTAAACCAGTTCATTTATTATGGGATTTGTGTTGTACCCTTTTTTCCGGAACTCGAAAATCCTTTTATCCCATAATCACGATCCACACATTTTTGGCATCCGGCCAAATAACGACAAAGCAACCTAAAGTCATTTAAGGTTATCCCTTTTCGCTCCTACAGTGCTACGCTATAGCATTGTTTAAAGGCTAGGGGAGAAGCCGTACAATGAGCTAGGTGAGGTATGCCTAATCGGCAATCCAAATCTTGCACATTAAAGAACAACACCAACCAATAGATCCTTACTGCCTATGACATAGAACATATACAAAATAGCCTCCCAAACCCTGTTAGAAGCAATCGTTTGGAAGGCCTTAACTAAATAAAACTAAGTTTCATCTAATCTTCAAAATTATGAAAAATAATCTTGAGTACAGGGGTGTTATACGCCTATGTCTACTATATATCTGCTTTTTAGTTCCCCCACCATACTTTGCCCATTTCCCCCATGGGCATTGTTTTAAGGATTTCACTATCCTGGAATACCAGCAACAGCACCAAATTTTAGGTACTATTACCGATAGCTATGGCCCTATGTCCGGCGTACATATCCAGATCAAAGGTAGCAATACGGGCACTTTTAGCAATCAACAAGGGGAATACTCCCTAACCGTAAACAATAAGGACACTTTAATCTTTTCCTACTTGGGCTACCACAGCAGGGAACTGCCCATACTGGGCAGGACTACCTTGGACGTACAAATGCAGTCCGAGATTACCAAACTCCAGGAAGTGGAGGTGAATGCCGGTTACTATACCGTAAAGGAAAAGGAGCGCACCGGCAGCATTGCCAGGGTCACCACCAAAGAGATAGAGCTACAACCTGTAGTAAGTCCGTTAGAGGCTCTACAGGGCAGAATGGCAGGGGTAGAGATGGTGCCCAATGGAAACCTTCCGGGTATGGCGTCCACCATCCGTATCCGTGGTACCAACAGTTTGCGTTCGGAAGGTAATCTCCCTTTATATATAGTGGACGGGGTTCCCATAAACGCTGCTCCGGTGGAGAGCAATAGCCTCCTGGGTGCCACCGGTATCGATCCCCTGAATACCATAGACCTTAACAGTATAGAAAGCATAGAGGTATTAAAGGATGCCGATGCCACTGCCATCTATGGTTCCCGTGGGGCCAATGGGATTATTTTGATCACCACGAAAAAAGGGACTGGTAGGAAAACAACGATGGCCGCACGTGCCTATAGTGGAATGTCCGTGGTACCCAATAGCTTGGAGCTGTTAAATACCCAACAATATATCCAAATCCGTAAAAAGGCCTTTGAGAACGATGGCGTTGAGCCCAATTTGTCCAACGCTTATGATCTGTTGCTTTGGGATCAGAACAGGTATACGGACTGGCAAGAATTTTATTTTGGTGGCACTGCTACCATTACCAATGTGGATGTCTCGGCAACGGGGGGCAATGAAAATACTTCCTTTCGTATGGGCGGATCCTACCAAAAGCAGGGGACGGTCTACAGAGGGGACCATGATTATAATAAGGTAACGGCATCAGTCAACTTGAACCATACGACAAAGAACAAGAAGTTAAGTATGGACCTATCGGTAAATTATGGGGCGGATACCAATAACTTGTTGGCAGGGGGCGTAAACCTAACCTCCTTTGCATTTTTTCTGCCACCCAATGCACCGGCAATATTTAATGGGGATGGCAGCCTAAATTGGGACGAATGGGAAGAAATAGGGTGGAACAACCCCTTTGAAGGGTATTACAACCATAGCCGGACACAGGCCAATAATCTGGTATCCAATATGGGACTCCGCTATGAGCTGTTCAAAGGGCTAAGCTTCAGGACCAATTTGGGATATACCCATTATCAAAGCACGGAATCCATAAAAAAGCCCAAAAGGTCCTACAGTCCCACCACTAGGGAAAGTATAGGCCATTCCTCGGCCTATCTCCAATCCATAAGAAAATCATGGATAATAGAACCACAGTTCAATTACACGCTACAATGGGGCAAGGTAAATATAAACAGTATTGTTGGAAGTACCTTTCAGCAGTCCACCGGTGCCATGATGGGCATTCAGGGAGAGGGATATGCTTCCGAAAGCCTGATCGGCAATTTAAATGCCGCATCGGATCTACTGTACCCCACTTCCCAAAACTCCGTCTACCGTTATTCCGCCCTGTACGCCCGCTTGGGACTTGATTGGGAGAAAAGGTTCTTCCTCAACCTTACCGGTAGACGGGACGGTTCCTCCCGATTCGGGCCCAATAAGCAATTTGCCAATTTCGGGGCCATTGGAGGGGCATGGTTATTTTCGGAAGAACCGGTCATGAAGGATTTTCTTTCCTTTCTCAGTTTTGGTAAGCTCCGGGGCAGTTATGGAACAGCGGGAAACGACCAGATCGGGGATTACGGTTATCTGGATGCCTATGAGGCAACCCCGGGACCAGGGGGGCTATATCCCACCCAGCTTGCCAATCCGGACTATTCCTGGGAGATCAACAAAAAATTGGAGGCCGCCATGGAACTGGGCTTTTATGACGACAGGATCCATCTTTGGCTGAGCTGGTACCGCAACCGTTCCTCCAACCAACTGGTAGGCTATGTATTGCCGGATATGACCGGATTTTCTTCGGTACAGGCCAATCTGCCCGCTACGGTCCAAAATACAGGTTGGGAACTGGACCTTGCCACCCAATTGTTCCGGAGAGGGCACCTAAAATGGAAAGCAACCCTTAACCTGAGCTTGCCCAGGAACCGATTGGTCAGCTATCCGGATATAGAGCAATCCCCATATGCCAATACATACAGGGTAGGGCATCCATTGAACATTTCATTACTCTATGAATATAACGGCATAGACCCCGAAACCGGCCTTTATAGTATTTCGGACATCAATGATGACGGTAGGTACTCGTATGAAGACCAAGTGGTGGTCCAGGATTGGGGCAGGGAACTGTTCGGGGGCATAAATAACGCCCTCCAGTACAAAGGGCTATCCCTGCAGTTTTTATGGCAGTACGTAAAGCAGGAAGGGAAGGTTTCCCTTTTTAGAGCCGGGGACCTAAGTACGCAGCTTGCGTTGGTCATGGACGCACTGGAAGCGGAAAGTAGCTACCAACAGGTCTCACAATCGTCCGCTGCTGGCACAGCCTATATAAACGCCCTCAATACAAGGTTACCGGTCCAAGATGCCTCCTTCTTACGTTTAAAGACCTTGTCCATTGCCTATGACCTCCCTTCCAAGGTGTTGGGGAACATAGGGTTGGATGCCTGCAGGTTGTTCGTGAACGGATATAACCTGATCACGGTTTCCCCCTATGGCGGAATGGACCCGGAAATGCCCCTTGGGGGCACAACCTTTTCCGGCTTACGAACTATTTCATGTGGATTACAACTCAATTTTTAAACAATGACTATGAAAGCATACCTATTAAAAAAAATGGGCATTGCCCTAACCGTTTTGGGAACACTTGTGGCCTGTGAGGATTTTATAGAGGTGGAAGCGCCGGATTATAAAATAATTAGGGAAGAAGTCTTCAATAATGACGAAACGGCCATGACCGCACTACAGGGGATATATAATGAACTGTTCAACGCTTCCTTTATAAACGGTTCCCTTTCCAGTGTCAGTGTCCTATGTGGACTATCATCCGATGAACTACAATGCCTAAAGGAAACGGACCATGCCCGCTTAGAATTTGAACAAAACAATATCCTTCCGGACAATGAGCATGTTGCCAATCTTTGGTCAAGCGCCTACAATGTAATATATATGGTGAATTCACTATTGGAAGGTATGGGGAATTCGGACCAAATAAGCCCGGAGGTGCGGCAGCAAATGGAAGGGGAGGCCAAATTTGTGCGTGCCTTTGCCTATTTCCAATTGATAAATTTATTTGGGGAGTTACCCCTGTTGCTCACAACAGAATATAGGGCAAATTCCCTGGCCGCCAGAAATACCAAGGAAGAGGTGTACCAACAGGTGATCAAGGATCTAAAGGTAGCATTGGAAGTACTGGACGGGGAATACCGCAACGGGGACAGGACCCAGGTCAACAAATATGTAGCCATGGCACTATTGGCAAGGGTATACCTCTACTTGGACGATTGGGAAATGGCCGAAGAGTTCAGCGGCAATATTATAGCGGAAACAGCGACCTATAAGATTCTGACGGACCTGGACCAGGTTTTTTTGGCCAATAGCAGGGAGGCCATTTGGCAATTATCGCCCATTGGCAGGGGCAGTACACGTACAAATACCAATGAGGGCGGTTCTTTTATCATACATCCCATCTTTCCATCCCTGTCCAATTTAAAATTGGCGGCCGGTATGGTAGATATTTTCTCCGTCCAGGATAAGCGTTTGTCCCATTGGACTTCTTTCCATGAAGGAGCAAATGGCCATTATCCCTTTAAATACAAAATAAGGAACAGTACTGCGGCCATCACCGAATACTCCATGGTGCTAAGGTTGGCAGAACAAATTTTGATCAGGGCGGAGGCCTTGGCCAGAATGGGCAATATTGGCGGGGCCATTGCACAATTGGATATTATTAGATCCAGATCGGGCCTGGACCTGTTGGCCGATACCGATCCCGGAATTGGAGAAGAGGCCTTGATACTGGCCATTCTAGAGGAAAGAAGAAAAGAATTGTTTACGGAGTGGGGGCACCGATGGTTCGATCTGAAGCGTACAGGTTACGCAGGGGAGGTATTGGGCAGTAACCGCCCCTTATGGCAGGATACGGACCTTTTATATCCCATTCCCGAAGGGGAGCGGGAGAAGAATCCCAACCTTGGTCAAAACCCTGGATATTGAAAAAATTAAAACCGGTCCCTATGAATATGTTCAGAATTATTTTTTATGTGCTCTTCCCGTTCGTTGGGGTATTTGGCATGGAGGCACAATCGGTGGATTCCATCCCATTGGACGGCAGTATACGATCCGGCCGTTTGGCCAACGGCCTTACTTATTATCTCAAACCTATAACAAAGCCCCATTCCAAGCTGTATTTAAGTTTCTATGTCAAGGCCGGCTATTACCAACAGGACCCTGGCCAGTTGAACATACCGCATGCCGTGGAGCATTTGGCGTTCCGATCCAGCAAAACGTTTCCCGAGGGTATCTTTACCAGTGTGGAACTGTTGGACAGTATCGGAATGAGGACGTTCGACCTTGGGGCATATACGGGCCATTCTTCAACCTCCTATAATTTTGCGGCACCTTCGAACAATGTAGGGGCCCTTGAGGTGGGGTTGTCATGGTTTAGGGATATTGCCGATGGATTGAAATTACTGGACAAGGATATAGATATGGAAAGGGGGGCATTAAAACAGGAATTCCTACTGAGACAAGGAAACAAGATCCATGAATTTTATGCCGAGACCAAACTGTTTGCCCAACTGTTTCCCTGTCGCAAGGACTACAGTAACTTTTTCGAATATCACAGCAGTTTTTCGCCAAGTGTATTACGGTCCTTTTACCGGGATTGGTACCGTCCCGATCTAATGGCCGTGAGCGTTGTTGGGAACATAGCGGACCTTGACGATATGGAAAGGCGCATCATAAAGGGATTTTCCGATATCCCTTCCCCCAAAGACCCTAGGGATCGGGAAAATTGTGATTCCCTTTATTTGGAGCGCCTACCACAGTTAGCCACGATAATCCGCACCCGGGATACGCTTAAATCTGTTTCCAATGATGGGGTGGATATAAAATTGTTCTTTCGCGACCCGATGACTGGAAATCAAATCCACGGCACTCGGGGGATCCAACGTCGGATTATGATGGAGCTGTTCAGTAATCTGCTCAATAAAAGGTTTGTGAAAGTAACTGGTTCCTACGAGAACGGACTTAAAATTTATAGTGGGCATTCCCTAAGGTGGAACAGGTCGCCATCTGCATTAATGGTCAATATAACGAGTGACGGGAAGCGTGAAAAGATTGGACTACAAAGGGCCATATCCGTGCTGCACCAGATAAGGGAGGAAGGATTTTTACAAGGGGAATGGAATAGGGCCAAGGAAGAAATGCTCCGTTCCCTGAACCGGACAGGGGAGAAATATTGGGTAGATCAGATAAAGAAGCATTTTGTAAATGGCGAAGCGCTGCCCAACAACAAACGGGAAGGTTTAAAAAAATGGTATACCGATCTTTCGTTGGATGAATTTAATGCCTTGGTCAAATCCTTTATTTCCATGCCGGAAGATATTGGTATAATAGCACCCAATGGGCATAGGGCATTGTCCTATGAGGGGGAAGCGGTACGCAATTGGATAAGAGAGGCCTATTCCCTGCCCCTAGGGCAAAGGAAAAAGATAGAAGCACCTACCGCCCTTATGGATCAAAAAGAAATTGCCCAGCTAAAAGAGGCCGAAATTATTGAAGATAGGACGATGATCTCGGGAATGCGGGAAATTGTTCTGGGAAATGGTGTAAAGGTCGTTCTGATGTCCTATAGGCCATCCGCGGGTATCAATGACAACAAGATATCGCTCCACGGGTTCAGCCCATATGGGGCATCTTCCTTCCCCAAGGGAGATTATTTTTCCGCGACCAATGCACCGGATATTATCTTGAACGCCGGGGCGGGGACAATGGACAAAACAAGGTTGCGGCACTTTTTGGAAAGAACGGATTCCTTTTCCAATGGCCTATTTCCCTACATAGATTATCAAGAGACAGGGATAAGGGGCGATGCCTCTTTGGAGGAACTTGAAATTATGCTGCAACTGTTACATTTATATTTTACGGTACCTAACAAGAGCGAAAATGCTTTTGAAAAATGGAAAAAGGATACTGAAAGCAATTATCTACATACCTCCTATAATCTGGTCAATGTAGATTTCAATAATTCAATTCGCGAGTTCACGGGAGATAGTTCCCTTACCCGAATCCTTGGTAGGCCGTACCTAACAGGGACAGCACTATTTAATAGCATTAAGGGGACGGATTTGGATGCGGCCTATTCCATTTATCTAAAACTCTTCGGGAACCCAAGCGACTTCACCTTTATGATCAGTGGCGAGTTC
This sequence comes from Arenibacter sp. S6351L, assembly GCF_023016025.1. Classification (NCBI taxonomy): domain Bacteria; kingdom Pseudomonadati; phylum Bacteroidota; class Flavobacteriia; order Flavobacteriales; family Flavobacteriaceae; genus Arenibacter; species Arenibacter sp. S6351L. The sequence goes on from NZ_JALKBB010000015.1 coordinate 9,876, forward strand.
GATGTTCCGAAGATACTGCCGTTATTAAAAAAATATTTGGGAAATCTTCCGGATAGAAGGGATTTCATCAAAGATCCCGTAAAAGGCCACGGTCCCAAAACGTTGCCCACAGGACCATCATATACGGTTCTTCCACCTCCGCCATATGAAACTAAAAATGCAAGCTATGCCTTGAAGTATATTAAAAACGTTCCCCCGGATTCATTGGATTGGACAGAAAAAATTAAAGTAGAGGCCTTGGCGGCGGTTGCGGAAATGATGCTATGGCAACTGCGTTTCGATAAGGGCTACTCGCTATATCTGGTTGGAGTGGACGGTAGGTACAATAATTGGACATCACGTTTTGAAATAACATTTCAATTTGATTGTGAACCGGAGGAGTTGGCACAACTTGAAAAGGAATGTAAGGACATTGTTTCTGACATTAAATCCGGAAACTTAAAAGAAGAATTCTTCCAACAGGGAATAAAGCGGTTACGGACTCTCTATAATGTGGATAGAAGTAGTGGTAATAGACAAATGCAGAACCGAATGTATGGGCATTACAGATTTGGTATTCCATGGACAACGCCAAAGGTAAAGGTGGACTTTATAAATTCCCTTGATAGAGAGGATATCATTGGCACGGCCAATAGGTATTTTGACGAAAGGTTACAGTTTGAGTTCGTAATGGGGGACGGGTCTTTTTAAAACCACTCATGGAAGACTGATTGTAGTGGGACCGTTTTTACTTATGGAAACGGTCCCACTTTTTAAATAAAATCAGATAAAATTAGTACAATTGGAATACAGTTCCATCCCCAGGTTTAGGAAGGGGATCGCCTTCGTTGTCATAAACGTCCAATGGGGTTGCTCCAGGAGCCAACCTAACTTGGCAGGTAGTGGATCCTGAATTACACTCCAGGGCATCTATTTCTTCCCAAGAATCACCAATTTTGATGTAATCATGCTCGGGATCCGCCCCCAAGGTAACGGAGGCAAAGGACAGTGTAATGGCAAAGACAAATGCCAACATCGGTAATATCAATTTCAACTTTTTCATGATAATATAATTTTAATTAATAATAAGTGCCTACTCTCTTATACAGGTTTTCGGTCTTCCCCCTGCTCTTGTTGCGCAACAAAATATCTTCATCTTTTTTACTTTATATATTTGGTTCCATGATCATCTATGATCCTTGTAGGATTTAGTTCCATGGTTCGTTTTTAGGTTTACGGGAGAACCATATGGCCGTTAAGGCCAATAGGAGCAATACCAAATTGAGAACCAAGTGCTGTTCCCAAGACAGCAGGGAAATAATGCCACCACAGGAACAGGGCCTATAGGGGGCAAAAAACACTATGGCCAGGGTGTAACTTGTAAACAGGAGCATAAGGCCCATGGATCCATAAAGACCCATCAATCTGGTCTTTCTCCAAATCAATAACAGGGCTACGGCCAATTCCGATAGCGGTAAGGTCCAAGTAGCCAAAGAAGCCATGGCCTTGCCCCCAAGTACCGGTGAATTCCTGATGTTGTCATAGAACAGATGCCCTTCCAGGAGTTTGGTGAGTCCGGTGTAAGCAAATAGGATAATGAACATCAAGCTGCTGAGCTCTACAATTGTTCCCCTGTATTTTTGATGCCATTTCATATCATTTGAATTGATATGGTAAAGGTCGGGAGTTGAAATTGCTTGTAAAGGATAATTACTTATCCCAGAGGGATTTATATATCTAGAGCTCTCCCGAATCGGCTTTTTCCCTGAAAATTTTTGGCGAATGTTCGAATTGCTCCTTGAAAGCCCTTGTAAAATGAGGGGCGCTTTTGAAGCCTACCATCTTGGCGATGGACTTGAAGTTCAGTTGGGTATATTGTACCAAGGTCTTGGCCTTGCGCAACCTTTCCTGTACCAGATATTTGAATACAGTGGTGCCATAAAGTTCCTTAAAACCATATTTCAGCTTGAACTCATTGGTGCCCAATTGGTGGGCCAGGTCCTTAAGGTTGGGCAGGTCCATCTGCAGGTTGTTGAGGATCATGTCTCGCCCTTCCCTTATCTTGCGGATGTCCTCATAACTCAGTTTGACCTTTGGTTTTGTTCTGTTCTTATGGGAGATTTGGTTGTTCAAATCAGAACTTATGGCAGTTTGGTTGCGTTCTTTACCGAATGTCCTTCCCGTAGTGGTATGGACTACGGTGATCAAAATGTTATGGGAACCGTCCCGTTCGGATTTTATGGCCGTGATATGGCAGCGGTTGGGGACGACCAGATTTTCATTGGTCATAAAACTCAGGGGCAAGGTCATATCATAAAAGCTCTTTTTGCGAAGGCTCTTCCATTTCTGGTCCCAATCCGTTTTGGAGGTTTCCGTCAATAGCTCCGAAAACGGTTTTTGGACAATATGGCCATGGAGTTTGGAGAGGATGGTACAGGCCTTTTGGTTGGCCATTTGGACCAGGCCTTCGCCATCCAGTAAAAAACACATCTGCACCAAATGTTCGGTGGTGCCCTTGGAACTCACATAGCCCTGATGGTAGAAGGATTCCTGGATCTCTTCGGCCAGCATGTTGAGCACGATGGCCAGGGCCTCGACATTGTCGTTCCTATCGGAGGTCTCCAGACGGTAGAAGAAATTACCTCCGGCCATTTCCAGAAGCATGTGCTGGATCTGTTGCATTCTATGTTCTGTTCGTAATGGGGACATTGCTATGTTTTATAGGTTAGTACGCAGGGGGTATTACATTGTATTTTAATGGTTGATAAAGTTCAAAAGAAGACCGGTGCCAAGCCCAGGCCCAGGAACTTGCCCAAAAAGGCCAGGGCCTTGGAAATTTCCCGAAAGGAGGCCGTGGGGATGTCCGGATGGTTGGTCATAAGATAGAACCTTGTCATGACATCGGTCACGGGCGGCTCAATGATAAAGGCCAGGGCCTTTATCAATAGGGAACCTTCCAGGGCCAGATAGTCCCTCGCTGCCTTGTCCACCTTGCGCAACTGTCTAATATCGCATAGGACAGGATAGGCCCGTTCCTCCTGGAACATCAGTCGGTCCCTTACTATCCGTTTAGACGCCTGGAGGTCGATTGCTACTCCTTTTTTGTAAATGATATGTACAATGTTGTCCACAAGCATGTACTGGGTGAAATCGTTTTCAAAATAATTGTGCATGATCCTTAAAAACTGGTAGATAGTTCTAAATTTACAAAAATATAAGGATTGTGAATTTTAAAACCCGCTATGAGTCCCATATAAAGGGAGTTTTTCTTGTCCGAGAGGGATTAAAACTTATCTGAGAGGGATGAATTTTGTGTTAGGTAGTATAAAATCCTACAAATGCCACTACATTTTAGGGACCAAACACAAATGACCATGGCAAAGATCAAGCACAACAATTTTTTGGACACCGTCAACGAGGTAATAACCGATGCCGCCAAACAGGGCATACTGCACCTATATGCGGAAGGGGAGGAATTTACAGGAAGGACCATCGGAGTAGGGGGCAAGGCCCTCTACCATTTTGGCACCACCGGATATCTGGGACTGGAACAGGATCCCAGATTAAAGGCGGCCGCAGTGGGTGCCATCCAAAAGTACGGTACCCAGTTTCCCCTGTCCAAATCATATATCTCCCATCCGTTATATAGTGACCTGGAGCAAAAGATAGGACATATGTACGGGCAGCCTATTATTATTACCAAGAACAGCACCCTGGGGCATATGGGCGCCATTCCTAGCGCCGTGGACGATAGGGATGCGGTCATCCTCGACCACCAGGTACACTGGAGCGTTCAGAATGCCTGCAAACTGCTAAAGAATCGAAGTGTTCCCGTGGACATGGTCCGCCATAACAATCTGGGCATGCTCGAGGACAAGATAAAATACCATTCCCGAAAGCGGAAACGTATCTGGTATATGGCGGATGGGATCTATTCCATGTTCGGGGACAGTGCGCCCCTACACCAACTGATGGCCCTTTCGGAGAAATATCCCCAACTGTATTTATATATCGATGACGTTCATGGCATGAGCTGGGCGGGGAGACATGGTACCGGTTTTGTCATGGAGCAGCTAAAGGAGCTTCCAAATAATATGCTGCTTTTTGGGACATTGAGCAAGACCTTTGGGGCAAGCGGGGCTGTACTGGTATGCCCTGATAAAAAAATGCACCATAGGATAAAGACCTTTGGAGGGCCATTGACCTTTTCGGCCCAATTGGAACCGGCATCCGTCGCGGCAGCCTCTGCTTCGGCGGATATCCATCTTTCCCCGGAGATCTACAGGCTCCAGAACGAATTGAAGGAACGTATTCAATATTTCAACGCTCTACTAACAAAAACGGATCTGCCCTTAGTGGATAAGAATGATTCACCGGTGTTCTATATGGGTACCGGGATGCCCAAAACAGGCTACAATTTTGTCAACCGATTGATGGAGGAGGGGTTCTATGTCAACCTGGGATTGTTCCCGGCAGTACCTGTAAAGAGCACAGGGGTACGGATCACCATTTCAAGACATAACCATAAGGAAGAAATAGGTGCATTGGTGGAGGCCATGGTCCATCATTATCCAAAAGCCCTGGAGGAGACCGGGACCGATCTGGACAGGGTACGCCATGCCTTTGCCATGACAGCCTCTAAAACAGTACCAGTAGTTGTTCATGAAGAGCTCGATATCCGATTGGAAAATTCTATAACCAAGGTGGAGAAAGAGGTATGGAACAGTTTAATAGGGTCACGTGGGGTCATGGACTGGGACGGCCTGTTGTTTTTGGAGACCAGTTTTCAGGGGAACGATCTCAAGGAACACAATTGGGAGTTTAGATATCTGATCGTACGGGACGGCAAAGGGAAGCCGATATTGGCCACCTTTATTACCGCAGGGCTTTGGAAGGACGATATGCTGGCCAAGGAAAGTATATCAAAAACCTTGGAAAATATTAGAAAGTTCGATCCCTATCATTTGACCAGCAGGGTGCTGGCCATCGGTTCCCTGTTCACAGAGGGCAAACATCTGTTTCTTGACCAGAACCACCCCTTAAAGGACAGGGCGCTGAGGGCACTAATGTTGACCCTGGAAACCTTCGGACATAAAATGGGTACCAAAATGACCGTTCTCAGGGACTTTGAACCGGATGATGACTTAGGGGAATTTATTATCGGCCAGGGTTTTGTGCGTATTCAAATGCCGGATTCCTGTGCCGTGGACCTAACGGGGCATGCAGACATAGAAGCCTATATCTCCGGGCTTTCGGTACGTAACCGCCGTCATTTCAGAAAGGAGATAAAAGCTTTTGAGCCTCAGTTCCAAGTCGATATCCTACAAACTTGTAATGAAGAACATTTGCAAAAGCTTGTGGCACTTTACGGCAATGTCCATCGCAACAATCTCGGACTGAATACCTTTTCCTTTCCGGAACGGGTCTTTAAGAATATGTCCGATAATCCAAATTGGGAATTTATAGTACTTAGGTTAAAGACCAGCCCACAAAAACCCATAGGGGCAATGTTCTGCTACAAAAACCAGGGCAAAACTTACGTCCCGGCCTTTGTTGGTCTGGATTATACTCATGTCACAAGTCACCATACCTATCGGCAATTACTGTACCAGACCATTAAAAGGGCCATTGCCCTCGGCTTTTCCGGTATCAACTTTGGAATGACCGTTGCCTTCGAAAAACGAAAGTTGGGTGCAACCGTTACCGAACAATTTGCCTATGTACAGGCTTCCGATAACTTCGTGATGGAACTTTTGGGAACCATGTAGGATGAAGGATAAACCGAAAGGGGATGAAGTATCAAAAACTGGTATCGGATTTCAAGAACCAACTCGATAGGCTGGAGAACGGGAACGGCGACATACTCTTCAGGGCCGAGTCGGGCATTACCATGGTGGAACGCTACATCAAACGGCTTCAGGTCCAAATAGGAAAAAAGTCCTTCGCTTCCCAGGTGGAGGAGATCAATTTTTTTAAGCATGTCAAACCCCAGTTCTTCAGCAAGCTCATCTATTACGGACGATTGTTCAACATCGAGAGCAGACGCCCCAGGGGCAGCAATGCCGCACAGGTAAAATACCTGAAAAACCAGATCGAAAAGCTCCAGATCTTCTTTAACGACAACCTTGAATTCTATAACTATTACCGCCGTGGGGCCATATCCTTGGACGAACAATATTTTGTCCGAGGCAACATGGATCTGCGGCTGCCCCTTGAATCCTTTCACTTTATGATCGACGACCAGTTCTCCACCTGTCAGGACGGTACGGTGGCCACCATCATGGCTTATGACATGCTCATCGTATACCTACAAAGGGAGATAGATACCTTGACGATCAACATGGACGACTTAAAAGACAAACCTATGGAACGACCTTCAAAACTATTTTGGACCGGAAGCAAGACGGACCTGATCGAACTCCTCTATGCCCTTCACTCCACTAAATGTATCAATAGCGGGACCGCGGACATCAAGGAACTGGCGGCCCATTTCGAACACTTCTACAATGTGGACCTTGGCAACTACTACCACACCTTTATCGAGATCAGGTCCAGGAAGACGGGTAGGACCAAGTTTCTGGACAGGCTTATCGAGATGTTACAACAAAGGATGGAAGGTCTGGACGATTGACCTATAATCCCCCACCTTGGGATAGAGGTGGGGGATTTCCATTTAACCCCCTTCAATATTGAATTTGGCCACTTTTTAAGGTGGACGGGGAGGGTCGCATATGTCAAATCACGCTAAATGCCCCTAAAAAATAGTTCCAAAAAAATATCTCCCACCTCTATCATAGCTATGGAAATGGAACAAAAATGCCTTTGCAATTTTGTAGAACGAAAAATAAACCAGGTCAGGGACCATCAAGTTGGTCGAAAGCAATGCGCAAGTCCCTTTCCTTAAAACCGTTTTACTATGGCAGCAACAATTATCACCACAGAAGACCTATTGGAATTCAAACTGGAACTTCTCCAGGAAATCAAGGAGTTGATCAACGAAAGCCGGACCCGGGTCAGAACAAAGGAATGGCTCAAAAGCACCCAGGTCATGGAGATGCTCAATATTAGTCCTGGCACCCTACAGAAATTTAGGAGTAACGGTACCCTGTCCTATACCAAAATAGGAGGGCTCATTTTTTATGAGGCCGGGCAAATAGAAAAGATGCTTTCGGACAACCTTGTCACCAACCCAAAACTTAAATAATGAACTATATAAAACACCTTAATGCGGTATTCCAGCAATTTTCAAAAGATTCAAGGCTCAACCCCTCACACGTAAGTCTGTATATGGCCCTATTCCAATGTTGGAACCAGAACAGGTTCCCCGATAGTTTTCAAGTGGATAGGGAAGAGACTATGTCCCGCGCCAAGATTGGATCTAGGACCACCTACCACCGTTGTTTGAACAACTTGAACGATTGGAGCTATATCGCCTATCTGCCCTCCCATAGCCGGTTTAAGGGCAGCCGTATCATGATGCCCATTTTTGGGACAACTGCTGGACTACCCATGGACCACCCCGAAACTAGTGATGGACCAGCGGTGGTACCATATATAAACATTGATAAACATAATAAAACATTAGTTAAACACTCTAGAGAGAGCCGGCCAAATAATGAACATGATGTTGTTGAATTTTTTAAGATGAACAAATGGCCGCTTAACGAGGGCATTAAATTCTACAACCACTATCAGGGGGTGGGATGGAAGGTAGGTGGGAAATCCAACATTGAGGACTGGAAGGCCACGGCGAAAAATTGGATGCTCAGGGCGAAGGAACTGGACCGGGACAGTGCTATGTCCGGGCGATCCCATAAAAAAATGAAAAAGAATTATTTGGATATCAGTATAAACAAAAATTATGGGGAACCACTGTAACCGTAGGGCCGATCAGCGCCCACATATCCTTGTCGAGAATGGTGTGGAATACTGTCTTGGAAACTTTGATGGAAAGCGCATCGATTACGACTTCTCCAAGGTGCTCACTTATCTGGAAGCCAAGGGTAGGTCCCTGTTCGAGGAAAGTTTTAAGGTCAGGGGCGAGGACAGGGGCACTTTCCTGAAACTCTGCAGTTACATGGTCAAGGATGTCGAGAACTGTAGAAAAATGGAAATGGATACGGCCAAGGGTATTTTGTTGACCGGGCCCGTGGGTTGCGGCAAGACAAGCATGATGCGCCTGGTACGTCACCTGGTACCCCATAAAAGGACCTATAATATCATTTCCGCCCGCAATATCACCTTTGCCTTTAACCATATCGGATATAAGATCATTGAGGATTATGGGAACGGTCGGCCCTACTGTTTCGACGACCTGGGGGTAGAACCCATGGGCAGATACTTTGGGGACGACTGCAATGTCATGGGGGAGGTGTTGGTCTCCCGCCACGAACTCTACCAAAAGACAAAGATCCTCACCCATATCACCACGAACCTAAATGCAGAAGAACTGGAAGAACGCTACGGCAAACGTGTCCGAAGCCGTATGCGCCAAATGTTCAATCTGATTTCTTTTGATAAGGGCACCAAGGACAAACGAATCTAAAAACAACAAATATGAAATGAGCCAATACCACACTTGAAACCAACGAGATGCGTAAAGGCGAATTACACCCGCCTGTCCGCCCGTTCCGGTACGGACGGGAATAAAGTAGTCGGGCAGGTCTGATATATTAGAAACAATAAAATTTAGACATATGAAAATAGCCAGCTTTAACATTGAAAATCTATATCATCGGGACAAAGGCCTTGTGCAGCCAAAGCTTAACAAATGTATTGCTGATTGGGTATCGGAACTCGATAGCCTAATGCACAGAATTCAAAAAAATGTCAACGATATGGATCGGATCAGGGAACTCACTTTTTTATTGGGGTTTGAGAAGACGGACCCTGGCCCCTATGGGGTCCTGCGAAAAAAACAGGGGGAACTTTTTCTAAAACCAAAAGGATCTTCCAATGAGCCTAAGGCCTCGCAGCTTACCGATTGGAACGGATGGGTGGCGCTGCAAACGGTGGCCGTTCCCCATAACGCGATCCTCAACAAGGCCAGGCTCATTGCAGGGACGGATGCGGATGTGCTGGTCCTCCAAGAAGTGGAGGACAGGGCCTCCTTGATGGATTTCAACCATGGACTTTTGCGGGAATTTGATGTGGAACCCTACGATCAGGTGCTGCATTTGGAGGGCAACGATGGCCACGGCCGGGGTATGGCAATCATGGCCAAAAACGGTTACCGATTGGATACCCTAAAAAGCCATGGCCTGGAGCTAACCGATGGGCAGGAACCTATTTTTGAGGTGGACTGTCAGGAATATGCCATTATTGCCCCGGAAGGGCAAAGGGTCCATATCCTTTCCACACAGTTTTCCTTGGACAAGGAAACCCGAAGGAAACTTCAGGCCACAAAGGTGGCCGATATCTATCATAGAATGAAAGGCTCAGGAAAGGAGCTGGTCCTGGTTTGTGGCACCTTGAACGACGTCTCCTATAGCGATTGCCTGTCACCTATACTTAGGGAGACAGATCTTTCGGATGTCACCAGAAATTCCCAATGCAAAGTGCAAAGCGACTTAGGTAAAGGTGCGGGATATTTTAGATTGGGGGCCTATCGCATGGGTGTCAATATTAGGCAAAAGGATTATATGTTGCTTTCCCCCGAATTGAAGGCCAAGCTTACCTCCTGTGGACTTGATCGTAAAGGGATGTGGCCCGATGGGCATTCGCGATGGGAAACGTATCCAGGTTTGAAAAATAGGACGCATGCCGCCAGTGCGCATCCATTGATCTGGGGTGGGTTCAAGAATATTTGATGGATGGGGATTGGGCTTTAATATCAGCTCAACCTCACTCAACTTAGTGAAACCTGCCACCCTCAGCACATTGCCACTACATTTTATTTCGGGCAATAAGCCTCGGGGGGTGTCTTGGACACGAACTAGGGTTTTACGGGCTTCGTTGCGAATTCTCCACTACAGACCCGAAAAACCCTTGCTCAAGTCCGCTGGGCCGACCGCCTAATTTGATGGCAATTTTTGGCCGCGGATAAGTATTTGGTTTTGTTAAGCTTGATCGGAGTTCCATCCATGCTTTTTGTGCCGTTCCAAAGACGGTGGAATTTTTTCATGGGCGTTTCCGGACTGCCTCCATGCGAACCCCCGTACCTTTTTTGCAGGCAAAATAACAACATTCCCCCTTGTTCGACGGCATAAACCAGTCACGCCCTGGGCGCGATCTTATTTATACGTCTTTACAAGTTTAAATGTTGTGGAGAGTGGTGCATCAAAAAAAGGTAACGTGAGAGCTCTATGGGAAGTAAATCAATAACAGGAAAACATGAAATCGAATCCAGATCCTAAAAATGAAACGGCACAAAACAAACAAAAGGGCCTGCCTGCCGCAGGCAAGGCAAACGTTCGAGATATAATAAGTAAATCATTTCAATCTATTATTAACCGTCCACAGTAATGTGGACATAAATCTTTTTCAATTATGAGCAAATTCAGAAACCATGTACAGCTGATCGGAAACATCGGGGACGACCCTGCGATCACAAATCTTGAGAGTGGCAAAAAAGTGGCCAGATTTCAAATGGCCACCAATGAGCGTTACAAAAATAGCAAAGGGGAGACCGTCCAGAATACCGACTGGCATTCTATTGTTGCTTGGGGCAAGACCGCGGAGATCGTTGAGCAGTATGTTACAAAGGGCAGGGAAGTGGGAATTACCGGGAAATTAAAGTCCCGACACTTTGAAACCAAAGAAGGTACCATGAGATATATAACGGAGGTAGTGGCCCATGAAATCCTGTTATTGGGAAACAGGTCCTAATGGGGTGTTATTTCAAATGTAGGAAAATCAAAGAGGGCGCTCCCGAAATTATACGCCCTCTTATCGATTAATATTAATTCTAACATAACTAATATGAACTTCAAAACTAGACAAATAAAGGACCGGATACAACATTTTAACGGTTCGTTAGTACTTTATCAAATCCCCCTTATCAGGACAAAATTCACCGAAGGCATAAAATATCTTGCACAGGCCGGTGAATGCTTTTGGTTGGTGACGGATACCTCTGTTATAGCTAAAAGTTTGATGGACAAAAGTCGGTTCATTACCATCGATTTTAGAAAATTAACAGAGAAGGAAAAGAACGTCATGGGATATGCGGCCAAAATTGATTATAGCGATGGTAATGGGCATATTTTTGAGACCCAAAAATATCATTTGACCGACTTTCCGTTGGACGAAATCAGATTGTTCTTTGTGGACGATACCCTGATGCTTCCCAGTGAATATTGATCTGTAATATGGGCGGACCGATTCTGGTACCGCCCTTTTTTTTGTATAACTTTCTAAGGGAATTTACTTTCGTTATCCTCACCATTTCCCCAAATCAGTTAAGAATCCTGCAATAACACTAACCAAAAACTCTTAAAATTTATTTTCCGTTACTGTACGGTGTCTTAGAGGACTACATTGGGTCGTAGGTTGATAATTTTTCGCCGGCGCGAAAAAACGGAAGAGCAAGAGGGTAACGCGCTGAAGCGACGTTACTAACTACTTTTCTTTGAAAGGCCTTTGTTTATAGGCCTTCATAGGGTTTTCTTTTTTTGGAGCAAGATTCCCATTGGGTCAAATCCATTGGAAACCCCTAAAAACATTGATAAAAAATGACCCAATGTAAATTTTTAAGTGATGGACCATTTTTATACAATACGGTTTAAAAAGAATACCGCACAGCGGTTCAAGCGGTTTTCGAAGAAAATAGGTGTTACCTATTCTGAGTCGATGGAGATGATAATTGATTTTTTTGAGTGGCACGGTTTTTTGCCATCGGACAAATTTGAAAAGAGTGTTGGCAAGGAAGTCCTTAAGAATAGAAAAAGAACGGAAGCAGCGATTGCCATTATCAGGGATATTGAAAAGAACCAGACCAAGCCAACTACTGCCATGCTGCAACTTCTATTTGAACACTCGCCCCAAAAGAAACAAGGACAGCCCCCTTTACTTATGGATGGTAGGAAAGTCGATCCTGAAAGGGATATGTTCTTTAAAAAGGTAGAGGCGGCCATTGCCATGGAAAAGGATTTCACCAATATTAAACTGGATTTTAAAGAATTAAGAACCGATTTTTTGAACCTTCTTGACAGGGTAGAATTGGTGAAGGGCACCTTCGGAAAGCCCAGGTTACAACTGGACATGACTCCGGAAGATTTTCAAAAACTTAAGATAAAAATGGAAAAGCAATAACAATATGTACATCAGTATTACCAAACAACACCTGGATACCAACTTTTCCCAAAGTAGCTGTGATTTTGTGGCCTACTTAGAAAAGGAGAATGAAGGAAAACTGCCCGAACTTCAAGAGCACTTTTTTGACCAGTACCATGACCAGATCGCCCCAGAACTGGTCATCAAGGAAATAGACGGAAACACCGCCAAATTGAAAAAACAGGAACCCAAATTCTTTGCCCTGACCATCAACCCCAGTCAGCGGGAATTGAAGCACATCAATAATGACCCGAAACTCCTAAAACAATATGTGCGCGAGGTCATGAAGGATTATGCGGCTTCCTTCCATCGAGATAACCCGGTATCCGTGGACAGTATCAAATACTATGCGAAGTTGGAGTATGAGCGCACTTTTAAGGGATTCGATAAGGAAGTGAAGGAGAACCAAGTTTACCGGGCCAAGATCGTAAAATTGGAAAATGAAATCCGTAAGGTGGAACGTGGTGAGGTTTCAGGAAACGTTAGGTCTATCAGAAAAGAAATTGCCAGGCTCAATGCCCAAATACCACACCGGATCAATGGAGAGGTGGTGGCACAGGGGGTGAAAAAGCCGGGACTGCAGACCCATATCCATATTGTCGTAAGCAGAAAGGATGTTACCAATAGATATAGTCTATCCCCTGGGAGCAAATACATGGAGTCGGAATCCAAACTAAATGGCATAATGGTAAAGCGTGGTTTTAAACGGGACCAATTTTATGAAAATGCGGAAAAAAGATTCGATGCGCTATTTAAATACCAACGGAACTATGTGGAATCCTATAGCGCCCGTAAGGCCTTTGCCCATGATCCCAAAATCTATTTTGCACATCTGCTGGGATTACCTACAAACGAAAGAAGTGCTGCCTTTAAAATAATGGGTGCTTCCGGCGTGCATATCCCCAAATTGAACATTCCAACGAACAAGGTGGAAGCAGCCCTACAGGCCATTAAGCAATTGAAGAAGGCCATCGATATTGCCAGATCCTCCAGTTCCATAGGCATTTAGGAAATGAAGAAATTGAAAGAGGTTAATATCAGTAAACTAATTTGAAAGCTATGGTATTTATTACAATTGGAATATACGGGTTGGCGATGGCCGTGTTTTATTTGTCCTATGCGCACAACAAGAACGCCTTTGTACAAAATGTGCTTATCTTGATGCTGTTGGGGGGAGTTCTTCAATTCTTGCACGGTTGGCTGGTTTTTGCCAAAGTCTTATTGTGGTATTTGTTGCCTATTCAAGCAATTAATCTAGGGCTTTTTATAGGTTTCCATTATAATTTTGGGATACCAAAGGGACCTGAAAAGTTTAAGGTCAGGTTCAGTCTTTTAAACGGTAGCCTGGTACTGCGGAATATCCGAAGGGGTGCTTCCATCATAGGCTCGGCAGGAAGTGGCAAAACCGAAAGTGTGGTCTATAACTTCCTAAAACATTTTAGCCAGCACCAGTTTTCAGGGGTCGTCCATGACTACAAGAATTTTGAAATTACAGAAATGGCCTATCCACTTTTCGCCAAGGCAGGAATACCGTTTCATATTGTCTCCATTGACGATATCCATAGCCGGGTGAATCCTATTGCTCCTAGGTACATGGTGGATGAAGAAAGTGTAAACGAGGTTTCCAGGGTGCTTTTGGAAAATCTTTTGGAGCAGCGCGAATCCATTGCCATGGGTTCTTCCAAATTCTTTAACGATGCCGTGGAAGGGCTGTTGGGAGGGCTGATCTGGAAACTGAAAACGGACCATGGAGAATATTGCACCCTGCCACATCTCATCGCCACATACCAATATCTGGATACGCAAAATCTGATACAGTTCCTAAGTTCCGACTATACCTCCAAAGCCATGGCGGATGCCTTTATCTCAGGGAAGGATTCCGAACGCCAAACCGCTGGTGTGATGAGCACGTTGGCCAATGCGCTTAAAAAAATAAGTACCCAACGCATCTTTATGGCACTGTCCGCCGATGAAGTACCTTTGGATATCAATAATCCGGAACACCCATCCGTGGTTACCATAGTGAACAATCCGAAATTTGAAACTGCCTATTCCCCTGTGATAGCCACTATAATGCACACCATCACCAAGCAGATAAGCATTCGTGGGCGTTCGCCCTCCTTTATCTTAATGGAGGAAGCCCCTACCATTCGTTTGCTCAATATGCACCGCATTCCTGCTACATTAAGAAGTTATGACATTGCCACAGTTTATGTGCTCCAGGACAAGGTACAGAACGATATGATGTACGGGGACAAGGCCAGTAGGGCCATTCTTGGCAATCTTTCCTATCAGTTCTTTGGTAAGGTAAATGACCCGGATACGGCCCGATATTATGAACGCTTTTTTGAAATGGTAAAGCGCCCTACCAAAAGTATAAGCAAAGGAGAGAATACCTTAAATTTTGATACCAGGATTACCAAAGGGGAAAGGGAAGTAAGCAAGATCAGGGCAGAGGAATTCTTTAGGCTGAAAGAAGGGGAGTTTATAGCCTTCGCGGATGGCAAGGATAAAAAAGTACGTTTTCCAAAGCCCAATATTATCAAATGTCTTCCAGACCCTCAATTCCAAATCGGTGATGGAGCCATAAAAGAAAATTTTGAACGGATCCATTTGGAGGTCAGGAAATTTCTGACCTTAAGCTAGAAACAGCATTGGTTTGTTGATGACAAATTTGATTAGAACATTTCTTTACTTTTGCCACCACAAGTTCCAAAGCACATTGGCAAATGCGCCCTTACCAATTTTTGCTTTACGATTATCTAGCTGAACACTGCAAAAATCGCAAAGGATCCATGCGTAAAGTTTTTAAGAAGCAATTGGGGTTGAAATGGCTTTGAATTCAATACAATAATCGATATCTCTAATATATCTTCCAAGACAACTAATGTATCCGATCGTGTTTGAAGTGCTAGAGATATAGTGATGCCCAAAATGAAAGAGTTAGAGTTTCGTAGGTTACAAATGTTCAATTCCTCTTTTAGGTTTTTTTAGGTCTAGGTTGTAACAGGGATAAGTCCTGGGTAATAGGGGTGGACCATTTTTTATGCTCCTTATGGGGTTATGTGCTGTATTAGCCCTGTCTTTGATGGGATACTATCACTTTTTGGTAACCTCTAAGGCTCAGCTTACACCTTGGAACCGCGCTATATATTAAGGGCATACTAGTATTTTTTGATCGCGTATGATAATTTTATATTGTTGTTTAATGCCGTTTTGGTAGATATTACTCAACAGTATTGGTACGTTATAGCAATAGAAAATGTGGAACATGGCTTTGATCCGAAGCTAAATATGTGAATTCCTTTTAACTTAAAAATTTTCAAATATGATGCTACCATCGCTTTGTCCAACTATTATTTTTTCTGCCAACACCCTTTTATACAGTATTGGACTTTTTAAATCATTGTCTAATTCAGGACTGGTACATTGAAATGCGCATTACAATTGAAATCCTACCCTCTTATGTTGTTAATAGGTTTAAAAGCAATTTTGTAAACAAGGATTTTATGACAAGCCCATTTAAGGTTTTACGTGTAGACCATGTTACTGGAATTATTTCTTCAAGTCGATATTCATGGTCAGTGAAGCTAATTTTATGAACAAGCGGTTTAATTGATTTTCCTATTTGTTGTTCATTAAATCCTAGCAATCGCTGAGATAAACACCAACGGCAAGTCCGCCTTCCGAGGTTTCTTTGTATTTGCTACTCATATCCTTGGCGGTTTCCCACATGGTGTTTACTACCTTGTCCAAGGGTACTTTAGCATTGGCCGGGTCGGAGTCCAGCGCCAATTCCGAGGCGTTGATGGCCTTTATGGCGCCCATGGAATTGCGTTCTATACATGGAACCTGTACCAGGCCGCCAATGGGATCGCAGGTAAGGCCCAAATGGTGTTCCATAGCAATTTCTGCTGCCATAAGTACCTGTTCCGGGCTACCGCCCAAAAGTTCTGTCAGTGCGGCGGCGGCCATGGCAGAGGAGACCCCAATTTCGGCCTGACAACCGCCCATTGCGGCAGAAATGGTAGCCCCCTTTTTAAAGATGCTGCCTATTTCCCCCGCCACCAATAAAAATTGTTTGATGTGTTTAAAGTTGGCTTCATGGTTTTCTATGACCATATAGTACATGAGCACGGCCGGAATTACCCCCGCACTGCCATTGGTGGGGGCGGTGACCACTCTTCCCAGGGAAGCATTGACCTCATTGACACTTAGGGCAAAGCAACTTACCCATTTAAGGATGGATCTGAATTTAACCTCGGTCTGTCTAATGGTTTGCAGCCATTCTTGGGGGGTGGAATAGGGGAGGTCCCCTTTTAATTTTTGGTGGGTATCGTAAGCCCTTCTGCGAACATTTAGCCCTCCGGGAAGATTTCCTTCGGTATGGCAGCCTATGTACATACACTCCAACATGGTGTCCCAAATATGTTGGAATCCCTTATCTATTTGGGCATCCGTACGTAGGGAGCGCTCATTTTTCAAAACCAGTTCTGAAATGGATTTTTTTACCCTTTTGCAGGTTGCCAAGAGTTCGGTCCCATTTTCTAAAGGAAAGGGGAAGGATTTAAAGACTTCCATTTTCTTTTTGGAACGCTTTAGTTCCTCTTTGACCACAAAACCACCCCCAATGGAATAAAAGGTTTCTTTTATTTTCTTTCCGTTTGTTGTAACAGCCCTAAATATCATTCCATTCGCATGGAAAGGCAAGAATTCCCTCTTAAAAATAATGTCCGATTTTGGGTCAAAAGGAATTTCATGGGAATTGTTTAAAAGTAGCTTTTTATCTTCCTGAATCTTTTTAATAATTTCATTTATATTTTCAATGGGAATGGTGACCGGGTCGGCCCCGGTGAGTCCGAGCATTAGGGCCAGATCTGTGGCGTGTCCCTTACCGGTGAGGGAGAGCGATCCGTAAACTTCTATTTGGATGTGGGCAACGGATCGGAATACTTTTATTTCCAACAGTTCCCCAATAAAACGCTCTGCGGCACGCCATGGTCCCAAAGTATGGGAGCTGGATGGGCCAACACCTATTTTAAGCATATCAAAAACACTAATGCACTCCATTTAATTTTATCTAGTTAAATTAATGATTTTATGTACGGATAAGTGATCAAAAACACTAATGCAAAACATTTGATTTTATCCGGTTAAATTTATGATTTTCTGTACAGATAAGTGATGGAGACTTAAACAATTTTGCTTTTGTAATATGGCTGTTTTTTTTTGGTTTAGTTGCTACAAATACTATGTGCATCAAATAATGGAAGGCTTAACCGCGATTCCAAATTGATGGACAGGAAACATTGACTTATATCATCCAAAAAAAAATTTTAGTCAAAACAGGGAAAGCCACAGCTTTCCCTGTTTGCCAACTATACCGTTATAAAGCTGACGCCATATGACAGTTCAAGGATGTATTTGTACTATCCGTTTTACATTGCTTGTCTAGTTAGAATTTCCCTCTTCGCTCTTGGAAATGCGTGTCCTTATTTATGGAATCCCCTCCTTGGATAAGCCATTGGGCAGTAATTTCTATCGCTTGACGTATGGTAATTTGCGGGTAACCGAACAATCTGTGGCACTCTGATGCATTGTTCAATAGGGCAGAACCCTCTGGCACATTTATAAAGGTAGGCTCTTTTTCAAATAACTCTCCAAAAAGTTCCGCTACCCATTTTACGGATAAGGTCTCCGGTCCAGTAACGTTTAAAACTTTTGCCGGAGTAGTACAGTGCAATAAGGACCGAAGGGCTATTTCATTGGCATCTCCCTGCCAAATCACATTTACGTTCCCAGTTGCGAGGTCGATCGGTTGATCGTTCAAAACCGATCTGGCGATCTCTACCAGTACCCCGTAACGAAAATCAACAGCATAATTTAGACGATAGATTAGAATTTCAGTTCGATTTTTTTTTGAAAAGTATTGAAACATGCGTTCCCGCCCAAGGCAAGATTGTGCATATTCCCCTATCGGTTCCGGAGCAATCTCTTCAGAAGCTCCACCAGCTGTAATGGGGACAAATGGAAGTACATTGCCCGAAGAGAAGGCCACTATTTTTGAATCCTTGAAATGCTCTGCGACTATGGCCGGAAGATAAGTGTTCATTGCCCAGGTAAAATCCTCATTCCCAGTGGTGCCAAATTTATGTCCTACCAGAAAAATAATATTGGGGACCTGTGGTAGTTTCTGTAATTCGTTTCTGTTTAAAAGGTCACATGAGTAGGTGACAATCCCCAGCTCCTCCAATTCCTGTCGTACCGCATTGTCGGAAAACCTAGAAACCCCTATAATGCGCTGGGTGCTCCCCGCTTCTTTGATCGCGCGTATGGCAAGCTTGCCCATACTTGGACCCATTTTCCCCCCTATTCCCAAGATCATAATGTCACCGGATATCTTCTTCATATCGGCGACAAGTGCCTTTGAAGGTGCTAATATTCGATCCTCCAACTCAATTAAATTTCGATTCATTTCTTTAGTTTATTAAATTTATAAAATTACTTATCGCAAGTCCAAGGACCAAAAGTAGGCCGAGTGCTCCCCAAATTTTTGTCACTTTTGAATTGACCCTTTCCTTCATAATGTCCTTATCATTGCCTATTAGATACATGGTGATACCAATAAAGGGAACAAGGAATATGGTTATGCTCTGAGCGAATACAATAAGCTCCAATGGCAGGTTGCCAAATAGGAGTGCAATGAATGATCCTGCTATCATGACCAAGGAAATAAAGACTTTTACCATCCTATGGTTAAGGCTACTACTGTATCCAAACGTATCACCTAAGAGAGAGCCACCTAGAACCGCATTCCCTATGAGGGAGGAAAACGAACTGCCAAACAAACCGATCAAAAATAAATGTGAGGCGTAATCCCCCAGAAGTGGTTCAAGTGCAATGCCCATAGCACTGGCGGATAACACTTTTATGCCTTGGGTGTGAAGGACATTTGCAGCACAGATCATCACTGCTGCACTCATAACCCCTAGGATTATTATACCAACACGGCTACTTAATCGTTCAGTTCCGTCCGGTTGGTTCCCTATGGATAATTTTTTTCTTTCCTGTACAAGATAGGATTGATAAAAGGCACCTACTAGTGAGAAGCAGGATGCTATAAAAGCAATGATAAGGCCGGTTGAACCCGTTGGAATGGTAGGCATCAAACCCTTTGCCATTTCGGCTAAATTTGGTTGGACCAGTACCGCAGTGGTCAAAAATGAGAATAACATAAGGATGACCAAGGTGATCATGATTTTTTCGAGAACCTTATAAAATGATCTGAAAAATAGAAGCATGATCCCTACAACGTTAAAGACCACGATCCATATCTTGGGGTTAGTGCCGGATGCTTCGGATATTGAAATAGCAACACCGGTGGAATTGCCGGCCTGAAAGGAAGTTGCCACCAGGAATACACCAATACCTATTAATAGGGATACGGGCTTTCCAAACTTCAACCGTATCAATGTAAGTAGCGAATCGTTATTTTGTGCACCTATCCGTGCGCCCATGGTCGTAAAAACCATCATGAAAAATATGGCGATTACAATGACCCACAGTAAGTTGTAACTGTAATCCGCGCCCATTTTGGAAGTAATGGTCATTTTACTGGGGCCAAAGACCAGGGCAGCCGTAATTATTCCCGGTCCCAGAATGAGCAGCCAGTTGGACTTTCTTGAATTTTGTTTTTTGGTCATATGACTATCGGTTGGATCGGACCCTGTCGTTGCTTATGGGTCCGGCATTATTTTCAAAATTTATCCTAATGTAGGTTGCGATGGAAGCTATTTCTTCATTACTTAAAAATGAGAAAGAAGGCATTGCTTCATTGAATTGACTCCCATTGGTCTTTTTAGAGGTTGATCCATAGAGGATTGTTCTTAGCAATCCGTCCTCGGAACCGGTAACGACGGCAGAACCAGAAAGTGGAGGAAAAGAGGAGGGTACGCCTTTTCCGTTATCCTTGTGACATGATGCGCAATAGGCTTGGTATAGTTCCTTTCCGTTTTTGAGTGCCTTAGTTTCCGGTTCTACCGGTGTTATGGGCAGTTTGAACGCTTTTTTTGTAGGACGAAGCCGAAATATAATATCATCACCGTTTTTAGGAAAACCCGATTGCGGATTCCAGTCTTTATTGCTCGTTGAAAAATAGACATCCCCATTTGGGACTGCCAGTATAGAGCGTATTCTCCCTAGGTAGTCCGGGAAAAGGATTTGCTCGCCGACAATTTCAGTGCCATTGTCCGAAAGTTTCAGAATCCTTATTGATTGACTTTTTAATGTCGTTAGCAATAGACTGGAGCTCCACTCGGGTATTTTATCGCTACCATAGTACGCCAAGCCTGCAGGGGCGACTACAGGAGTCCAGGAACGAATCGGTTCGGTTCGAGGTGAATTTGTGGCGATGGCAATTTCTTTGTCGGTGTCGTGCATTCCCTCGATCTGTGGCCATCCATAGTTATGCAATGGCCGTATCCAATTGATTTCATCCTCAATGGCATCCCCATGTTCGGAGGTATAAATCTTGCCATCTGGCGATTGTGTCAGACCTTGCATATTTCTAAATCCCCAGGCATAAACAAAGCTGTTTGCTAGGGGATTGTCATAGGGTATCGAACCATCCAGGTTCAGACGCAGGATTTTCCCGTTAAGCGCAGTACTGTCCTGGGCGTAAGTTTCACTGGCGGCATCTCCAGTGGCCCATAAAACTTTTTGGTCGTTTGAGATGATTATACGTGAACCGTTATGCCCAGTACTTCCAGGTATTTTTAATAACACTTGGGGATTGGTCGGTTGCTCATCGTAATCATATCGGACAAGATTTGAATATATGCTGTCATTGGACATACTTGTATAGGATAGGAAAAGGTAATTCTGTGAATTTTCCGGCTGATAAATAGCCATTCCCAACAGACCCAAAGTTCGCATATGGTAAACATCTGGTAAGCTTAGGAGAGTATCTATTTGTCCGGTCTCCAGATTTAATCTTTTGATCTTACCGGCTATTTCAGAAAACACGATGGCATCCCTATGCCGATCGTATTGTAGATCCCAGGGTACGTCCAAATTGTCGGCTTCGATGGTCAACGCCAAAAGGGTGTTGTCCAATTTGACAAATTCGGCACATTCAGGTAGTTTGTCTTCATTTAAACATGAAGAAAGTACAAAAGCTACTGAAATTACAAGTGCGGTTGAATATTTTGTTGGTAACATGGATGATCGAATTGGGTTAAATTATTGATATTTTTTAAGATTGTTGTTATTCTTCGTCCCCAAATGTAGAGAATACAAAAGTAAGTTGCAATTATTATGTATACAAAAAAGATATGATTTAGACTACTTTTTGATATTTGAATATTTATATCGAATCTCGTAAAGGGTTGTATAGTGGGAATTAGTGGATTGTGAATAATTTAGTTAAAGTCAAAAAAATATTTTAATGTTTACAATTTATGTTTATATTTGTATACATTTTTATTCAAAAGTAAACTTAACGTGGTCGTAAAATAACGTTAATGTAGGAAAAGTAAATGTGGTGAGAAGCGGTATTTACTGGTGTAGTGTTACTTTAAATCAGGAGTAGTATGAAAAACTTAAACTTGTTTTGTGGAAAGGAGGAAGTATGGGGCTAGGGTGATTGCGAATTACAAATGACGAAAAACAAACTCAGTCAATTCGGATATGGAAACGAAATTGATAATAAAACATAAATTTTACAACCAATATAAATTATGAAAATGTACTTTAATCGGAACAGGTTATGGAATAAGGCCAGAATAGGTCTTTTCGTTATTCCTGTAATTAATTTCCTGGTGATGGCTCCATTAAAGGTCCAGGCCATGGAAGGTAAAATGACAACACTGTCCTTTGTAGAGCAAAATACCATTAGAGGACGGGTAACGGACGACAAGGGTGTTGTCCTAGGGGGTGCGAATGTCATTGAAAAAGGTACGGCCAATGGTGTTACCACTGATTTTGACGGAAATTTTTCTATTGAACTATCGGATGAAAATTCAATTTTGGTGATTTCCTATATGGGTTTCACTACGAAAGAGATTACTGTAAATGGACAATCTGCTGTAAATGTTGAACTGCAGGAAGAGGCAGCTGCACTGGGTGAGGTTGTGGTCGTAGGTTATGGTACGCAGAGAAAATTAAATCTTACCGGTGCGGTGAGTTCGTTGGAGTTTAACGAATCTACCAACAGTAGGCCAAATATGAATCTTTCGTCCGCATTGGTAGGGATGAGTTCTGGCCTGAATATATCCCAGACTTCAGCGGCTCCGGGGGCTGAAGGCTTTAATATACTGGTCAGGGGGAATGGAACAATGAACGATGCCTCTCCTCTAGTGGTAATAGATGGTGTGCCAGGGGCTTTGAATGACGTAAATCCCAATGATGTTGAAAGTATAAGTGTTCTTAAAGATGCATCTTCTTCGGCCATATATGGCTCTCGAGCAGCTAATGGGGTTATTCTGGTCACCACCAAAAGGGGAAAAGGTGAAAAGTTTGTAGTAACTTATAATGGGTATACAGGGCCTGTCTCCGTGGCAAAAAGCGTGGATTTTATTACTGATATGGCCACTCATATGGAATTGGTAAACGAATCCGAAGGCCGTGAAAAGTATTCCAATGCCCTAATTGAAGAATGGAGAAGTGAGTCGGCAAATGGCAACCCACTGTATCCCAATACGGATTGGTATGATGAAATGTTGAAAAGTTCCATACTCACCGAGCATAACCTTTCGGTACGAGGTGGTAATGACAAAGGAAATTTTGCGATCTCCTTGGGCTATTTGAATAATAAAGGGGTTATTGACAATGCCGGCTATGAAAGGTATAATTTCCGAATCAATGCCGATGCGAAAGTAAAAAACTTCCTGACATTAGGGGGAAATGTTTTTGGGACGTGGTCCGATAGGGAGACGGTTGATGTTGGTACCTTCTTTTCTAGTATAAGAAATACAACGCCAGGTGTAATTCCGGTTTACGAGGATGGTCGTTATGGCGGGGAAATGTTCCAAGGCTTGCCTGCAGGCTCCAATCCCAGGGCGTACGTCGACAATGCAAGGGGAAATTATGAAAAGTTGCGATTGGGGTTGAGGTTCTACAGTACGATAAATTTGGTAAAAAACTTGGAATGGGAAACAAGCTTTGGGTTCAATTACGGAAATAACAGGAATTGGGAGTATGCGCGGCCATACTCGCTTTGGAATCTTCAAACCGATTTTCAATACCAAGAGAAACCCAGTGTCAATAGTCTATTTAACGGTACCAGGAGGGACTACACAACCGTTTGGAATTCGCTTTTGCGCTATAAGGGATCGATTGGTGAAAATCACAATTTTGCCGCCTTGATGGGTTTCGATCAGCAATATAACCGCATGGATAAGTTTGATGCCACCAAGAACGATATTTTAGGTGACGACGCAATTTATATACTTGATGCGGGAACCAACCTGCAATCCATAAACGGTTCTGGGACGGATGATGCGCTCCAGTCATATTTTGGTCGTTTAAATTATTATTACAAAGACAAATATTTGTTTGAAGTGAATGCGAGATATGATGGTTCCTCCAGATTTGCGAAGAATAATAGATGGGGCTTTTTTCCCTCATTCTCCGCAGGTTGGAGAATATTGGAGGAACCATTTGCCAATGGCCTGAAGAATACTTTTGATGATATTAAAATAAGAGGTTCCTGGGGGAAATTGGGTAACAATAGAATCGGAGATTATTCCTATCAAGTGGTTTACGGATCCTACCTATATCCGTTTGGAGGGCAGTTACAACAAGGTGTGGCCCCGCAGGAAATTGCCAATAGCAAAATTAAATGGGAGACTACAACCATTTCCAATGTTGGCCTGGATCTGACCCTATTGTCAAATAGATTGACCTTTACGATGGAATATTTTGATAAAACAACAAGTGATATCTTGACCAAGATTCCAATTCCTTTGGTATTGGGTAATTTTTTACCGCCATGGCAGAACATCGCTGAAATGAACAATAAGGGTATGGAGTTTCAGTTGGCATATCAAGGGAAGATCGGTCAGGATTTTACCTACCATTTTGCCGGGAACCTATCTTCTGTAAAAAATAATGTTACGAAGTTTAACGGTGATAAATCGATTAATGGGCCCACCATTACCCAGGAAGATGACGCTTTCAACAGCTTTTATCTTCTAGAGTTTGATAGGATCCTCCAAAGTCAGGACGAAATAGATCAATTGGTTGCCGATGGTTACACCTTTGGTTCATATGTGGGAGGTAATCCGGGACCAGGGGATATGCTCTATAAGGATTCTAACGGTGACATGATTTTTGATGATCAGGATCGGGTGGTAAAGGAATATTCAGCTTTGCCCAAAATAACCTATGGATTTAATCTTAATTTTGGCTATAAAGGCTTTGATCTTAATGTGGTTGCCCAAGGTACAGAAGGGGTAAAACAATATTGGGGAAATGATGGATTCAATACATTCAATATTAACGAAGGTTTCCTTCAGCGTAAGGAAATACTAAATCGTTGGACGCCGGAAAATAACTCTACTTCATATCCTAGGTTGAGGACTTCGGGATCGGCGCTGAATACTGTTTATAGCGATTATTGGTTGCATGATACCTCTTACTTTAGGATTAAGTCATTGCAATTTGGATATGCCCTACCGCAAAAAGTGACCTCAAAATTTAAGGTGGATAGGTTGAGGATCTACACTAATCTTGAAAACTATTTTACGTTTACCGGTTTTGAAGGGTATAATCCTGAAAATGCAAGTGTTTCATATCCTTTAATGAAACAATGGGTACTTGGACTGAATTTAACATTTTAAAAGAAAAGTCATGATTAAAAAGATTAATAATAGAATACTAGCCTTACTTGCCATTTTTGTTGTAGGTTCTTGTAGTGATGATTTTCTGGATAGAAATTCGTTGGTCGGCCTATCAGAAGGGGATTTTTGGAAATCTGAAGAAGATGCGATCCTGGGTGTGAATGCCCTCTACAGTGCCAATAAGGAATTTACCAACAGTATAGTGATATATGGTATGATGGATGACTTTACCGACATCTCGTATCAATCATGGGCCACTGGATTGACTACTGGGAGTTTCCCTTCAAATGCCTCATTTTATTCTAATTCATGGGGAGTGTTTTTTAAGGGAGTCTATAGGGCCAATACCGTTTTGGCCAATGTACCCGATATTCAAATGAACGAGAATATAAAGAACCGTACCTTGGGAGAAGCTAAGTTCTTTAGGGGATACTTTTATTTTAAGCTATGGGACTTTTTTGGTGGGGTGCCCTTGTATGATTTTCCAATGAACGTGGATGAGTCATACCAAGAGCGCAATAACGAAAGGGAAGTATATGAGTTTATCGTTAAGGATATGACCGATGCCTATGATCTTTTGCCCGAAAATTACGATCAGTCCGACAAGGGCCGTGCTACAAAATGGGCTGCATTGGCCATGCGCGGCAAGGCACACCTTTGGGCGAAGGAATATGAAAAGGCGGCGGCAGACTTTAAGGAGCTTATGGAAGATAGCGATAGGGTACTGGTGAATGATTATCATTCCTTGTTCCGTGTTGCAGGGAACAATAATACAGAGGTGATTTTTGATGTACAGTATATTGCCGAACAAGGTGAAGGTTTGGCAACGGACCGGAATTATGGAAATGCTAGAGGTGCGACTTCCGGTTCGCAGCGTACAAGGCCTACTCCTAAGCTGGTCAATGCCTATGAAATGATAGATGGGACGCCATTTGATTTTGCAAATTATAATAATGCACAGGGAGAAACTTTTGATCCAAATGAGCCGTTGGATTGGGGAGATGAAGAGTCGGTGAGAAAGCTTTATGAAAATAGGGATCCCCGAATGCATCAATCCGTCGTGGTGCCTTGGTCCACTTTTGTAGGTGTCAATGGGGTGGAATTTCTCTATAAGTTTCCAGTGGACAGTTCGGACCCGACAGCTTATGTTCCGATTTGGGCAGCAGGTAGTTATGCCTGGAGGAAATTTGTTGAGACCGGTTCAGTGTATACCCTGCAAAATAATATGCCCCAAAATTTCCCGCTGATTAGGTTGGCAGATGTAATTTTGATGTATGCGGAAGCACAGAATGAGGTCAGTTCAGCCGATCAGAGTGTTTATGATGCTGTTAATGCCGTACGTCATCGTGCCGGTATGCCCGATCTTCCCGACGGATTAAATAAGGAGCAAATGCGGGAAAGAATCCGTCATGAGCGTTTGGTTGAATTAAGTGGAGAAGGACAGCGTTATTCAGATATCCGTAGATGGGGTATTGCCAAAGATGTTGTTGATGGTGTTTGGATGACAGAGTTTACGGGCGTGCAAATCAGGCAAAGAGGTTTTCCAGATCATTATTACCTGTGGCCCATTCCGCAATCTGAAATAGACGTAAACCCTGCCTTAACTCAAAATCCGGGCTGGTAGAATTGTTAGAAACAGCCTTTCATGAAGAGTTGAAATGCTCAGAGGTACGTAATTTTTTTGTATTATTATTTTAATATGTTCAACAAGATTTTTTTAATAGTTAGTTTGTTGTTAGTAATACCATTGGTAGGGCAGGAGAGCGTTTCTTCTGTCCTTCCTTTGTATAAAGGGGAGATTAATTTGAGAACTACCCGGATAGGGGATATTGGAAAGAAGGAAGAAGCAAAACGCGGTGTTTACTTAAAAAAACAGTTGGCCGAAATCTCTCAAAGGACGCAGCCTGACGTTGAGATTCAGATAAGGGTTTCCAAAAAGGGCCTGTATGTCCTGGGTACGGAAGCTTATCCAGTGAACATGGCCAAGTTGGAGAGGACAGATACCACGGGCTTGTTGACGACTTATGCTTACTTCCAATTAGGTGATTCGAGACGTACCAAACGCATTGTTTATGATCGACACAAAGGAGGATTACAGGAACTGGGAAAATTTGAAATCACTGATAAAAACCAGAAACTAAGAATTTGGCTTCCCAATAACCTAATGCTTTCTACCCTCCAATTGAAACCATTTGTGGCGCCCATCGCCCCGTCAGAAGCAGTGAATTATATACCAAAAATTAGACCGGGTACAGAGCGGCCAAGGTTATGGGTAAACAAGGAGAGTCTTCCAGTGGTGCGCAACCGATTGCTTGCATCTGAGAATAAGAAAGCTTGGGAAAAGGTGAAGGATATAGCATTAAAGCCCTATCACGTTGACTTTGACCCTGACATAGAAATGTTCTATGATGAAAATCTGGAACATGTTTTAGCGCAAAAGGCATTTTATTACCTCATGACCGAGGATGACTCAGTAGGTAAGGAAGTTGTTGCGTTGACGGCAAATTATCTGTCAGTTTTGGAATTTGGTAACGTTACCTATGGAGATATAACACGGGAATTGGGTAGGGCCATCTATACGGGGGCTCTAGTCTACGATTGGTGCTATGCACTGCTGGATGAAGAAACGAAAACCGCAATGAGAGCTGATTTTAAACGCTTGGTACGTGATATGGAAATTGGTTGGCCCCCTTTTTATGGTTTGGAAAGCATTATTAACGGACACGGGAACGAAGCACAGATCTGTCGGGATATGCTGTCATGGAGTTTGGCGGTGTACGATGAGGACCCTGAGCCCTATAAGTACGTTTCTTATACCATTTTGGAGCAATTGGTGCCAATGCGTAAGTTTGAATATCAGTCACCTCGACATAATCAGGGAATAGATTATGGCGGCTACCGATTTGGCTGGGAAATGCATGCGGTATGGCTGTATTATCGAATGCTGGGATATTCAGTTTTTGATGACAATATAAAAAATATGACCGATTATTGGTTGTATATGCGCACTCCAGATGGCAAAATGATGAGGGATGGAGATATGTTCAGCGTCAAATATGCACAAAGTGACAAGTTTTACTGGCGAAATCCCCAAACAATGCTTTTAAGTTATGCCTTTTCTGGAAACCGTAAGGTTAAGGGCGAGTTTTATAGACAGGGTGGATTGCCAAATAACCCAGTGTTGTTTTTATTGTTGAACGATCCTGATCTTAAACCTGATTATGATTTGGCTCAGCTTCCCCTGACCAAAGACTTCGGACCGGTATTGGGAGCCATGGTGGCCCGAACAGGTTGGGAGCAGGCGCATAGCAGTAGTGACGTAATAGCTGAAATCAAAGGCGGTGGATATCATTTTGGAAATCATCAGCACGCAGATGCGGGCGCATTACAAATATATTATCGCGGTATTCAGGTTGGAGATTTGGGTCTTTATTTATCCTATGGGTCCCCTTATGACTTTAATTTCAACAAACGATCCATTGCCCACAGTATGATGCTTGCAGTAGATCCTAATGAGGAATTGTTGTTTAGGACCAAGACCAACGACGGCGGTACGCGCTTTAGTCAAAGGTTCCCTAAAACCCCTGAAGAGGTACAAACGGATTCTTGGTTCAATGTGGGATTTGTAAGATCTTCCGCAATGGGACCGGAGAGTAACAGGCCATCTTATAGTTATTATAACATGGATTTGACAGCTGCGTACTCTTCAAAAATGTCCAGCTATTCCCGAGGGTTTTTATTTTTGAATCTTGACCGGCAGGATGTTCCGGCAGCAATTATCCTGACCGACGATATGCTTGTACAGGATCCTGCCTTTAAAAAATATTGGCAGATCAATACGTTGAATCCTCCAAAAGAAGAAGGAAATAGCCTGGTCCTGACCAGTGAATTGGATGGGAAAATTGGTAAAACTTATTTGGATATGTTATTGCCAAAACAAGAGGATAGAACTGTTAAGATTCTTAAAGGTAAGGAGTCGAGCAATGTTTTTGGAACAGAATATAAGGTAAATTCAAATTGGCCAGAGGCAGAAGGCTGTCGAATAATGTATTCTCCAAAGGAGGCCCGTAGGGATGATAAGTTTCTAACGGTTTTTCAAATGGTAGATGGTGATGCCGATGCCCTGGAAATAGTGTATAAAGAGTTTGGTCATTATTACCTGGTGCAATTGGCGGATAAAATTGTTTGTATCTCCAAGGGAAAGGAACTTATTGAAGAGGCTGTTGAAATCATGATACCAGAAGACGGTGAGGTAAAGGAAGTCATATTTGTTGGCCTGAAAGAAGGATTTTGGAACGTAACTAATGAAAAATACGGTAAGAATTATAACGTTATTGTCGATTTGAATAAAAACGTTTTGAGTTTCAAGACGCTAGGTGGTCATTGTGGCATTAGGCCTGGTCGTTCCTATCAGACTTCAACCGGTACAGGGGACTAGTGCGTTGGATTTTGAGGGGAAAAGGGTATGTATGTTATCAGTTCCCTTAACCATTGGGATACACAGTGTGGTGATTGGTTTTCTTTCAGGGCATTCCGTGTATCATATCGGACGGGGCATAATGGAATCAATCAATAATTGAGTATATTATAAATAATTATGAAATATTTGGCGTGTATGACTATTTTTATGTTTAAATACTATTTAAAATGAAAGAAGATTCGTTGTCTTATAAAACGTATCTGGAAATACGAAAAAAGATTTTGTCCAATCAGTTAGTTGGAGGAGTAAGGCTGGTGGAAAGTGCATGGGCCAAGAAATTGAATGTAAGCCGTGTTGCAATTCGTGAGGCTTTTATGAGGCTATCGGGGGAACATTTGATTGAATTTGGAGAAAAGGGAGGGTGTTTTGTTAAGAAAATTACAGCGGAGGATATAAAGGAAATACGGGAGCTAAGGGAGTTAATCGAAGTTGGGGCACTTAAAATACTCTTTGCTAAAAAGGACCGTTCCATTATTAATGAACTTGAGCTCATTTGTGATGATTTTACTTCAATGGTTGAAAAGGGGTATTATGGAGGTGCCTGTGAAGCCGATGTCAGGTTTCATGAAAAAATCATTGAATCCACAGGGAATGAGCGATTGGTTTATATCTATAACAATAGTAACATTCCTCTGTTCCACCTTAAGCTTGGGAATGCTTTAAGCCATATGGATGACTACAAGCAAACGGATAATGAGCATAGAAAGATTGTAGAATATCTTAAGAAAGGCAAATTAAAGGAGTCTATCGATACACTTATAGAACATTTGGATCGCGGCGAAAAGGAGTCAATAGAATTCTAACGGCGCTTTTTGTTCAGAACCTAAACTAGATAATGCCCTTTTGGTCACTTTTGTAACTTAGCAATTGCCCATTTTCTGCTTCCGTAATGATAAGGCCAAGTCTTCCGAAAGGATCGAAGGCACAGTTCGTGGGGTTCGATCCGGGCAAATCAATTTTGCGATCAAGTATTCCGGCGTCATTGTAAACATGGACCGATGATGATCCAAATACAGCAACATATAAACCTCCATTTTCATCGAATGCCATGCCATCGGGTCCTACAGGGCCTCCAGTCATAATACAAGCCTCTGGATTGCTCCAAGAAAAGGATACGCTATCCCAGTCTCCCTTCCAAATGCGATGAGTTCCTGTCTCTGCAATATATAATTTATTGTTGCCTTTGTTAAAAGCAAGTCCGTTAGGATAATATCGAACGGAATCTATTTTGTGCAGCCCCATCCGTGCGTTCCAAGCGCAAAAATATCCATCTCCTTTTTTCAATTCCGATCCGGAACATGTAAACAAAAGATTTCCCAAATGATCGAACGCGAGATCATTTGGTAGGTTTAAGGGACTTTCTCCAATTTTTGAAAGTATTGTGTAAGTAGCTGTCGAACTTGGATTGTATACCCTGATCTCGTTCTTAATGGAGTCACAGAACCATATTAAATCCCTATGGTCTATTGCAATGCCATTTGGACGTCCACCTACATAATGTCGATATAGGATTCCTTTATAATATTGGTTAAGGCTTCCGTTGTTTTGCTCAACAAACCATAAAGCTCCCTTTTTATCAAAAGCTGGACCTTCTGGAAAATGAAGGTTGTCAAGCAAAATATCAATATGGGACGGTTCTTTCACAAAAAAAAATTAAAATATATTGCAAATGTATACAAATATTACATAAATTTGTATACAAGAATAAGAATTATTTGTAGTCTTAATTGAGGTTTGGATTCTATTTGGAAAATGGAATCATTTCGTAGATTTTCTTCTTTTTGGTTCTTAGTCGTTTTTACTGTAATTGGAATTAATAATATTTACTATAGCATTATGATCAGATCAAAATCTAATAGCGTATTGGTTGAAAATGAAAAATGGATTCCCGGTGGTGTTGTCTCCTTGAACAGGAAGTCCGATCCCAATATTTGTTTTAAAAGCGGAAATGGAAGCCGTGTCCATGATTTGGATGGAAATGAATATATAGATTATCAAGCTGGGTTCGCAGCGTCCTTTTTAGGTCATAATGATCCTGATGTAAACCTGGCGGTAGACAATACCTTAAAAGACAATTCCATATTAATGGGCGCAGGACCAACTACACTGGAAGGGGAATTTGCAGCCTTGTTTTGTAAAAGTGTTCCTAATGCCGATAGTATTCAAATCACAACCACTGGATCGGAAGCAACATATCACGCGATAAGAATTGCCAGGGCCGCTACTAAACGGGACCATATCATTGTTATGCAAGGCGGGTATAATGGATGGCACAATGATGTTTCCTGTAATGTGATCAGTGCATTGGAAGATGTCGGAGATCGCGTTTCTCCCGGGGAGTATCCCTGGGACTCCCTATCCGCTGGAGTTCCCAAGTCGCATAGTTCTCTTGTGCATATCGTTAATTACAATGATTTGGAATCGATTGCCTATATCATTAAAAGATATGAGGTTGCCTGTGTTGTTTTGGAACCGGTTCTGCAGAATATTGGGGTTGTAAAACCTAAATTTGGATATTTGGAAGGTTTACGTAAATTGGCTGATAGTAATGGGTTTTTGCTTGTTTTTGATGAGGTGAAAACGGGTTTCAGACATGCCTTGGGCGGATACCAATCCATATGTGGGGTGCAGCCCGATCTTTCCACTTTTGGAAAGGCTGTGGCAAATGGCTATCCATTGGGCGTTATTGCTGGTAAGAAAAAGTATATGGAGTACTTTGTTCATCCGGATAAAAAGGAAAGGGTGTTGATTGCAGGTACGTTTAATGCTTTTCCGCTGACCACGGCCGCAGCCATGGCTACGCTAAAGAAACTAGCCGATCCTGTACATGATGTATATACCCATGTCAATTTGTTGGGTCAGATGATGGAAGAAGGTTTGAGGGATATTTTTAATTCCAAAGGTGTGACGCATTATATTGCCCGTCAGGGATCTGCTTTCTGTGCTTATTTTATGGATCATGAACCTGTTGATTTTCATGATATTCTATATCATCATGACTTTAAGTATGACCTTAGTTACCGTAAAAAATTAATTGAAAACGGGGTGTTCAATTTCCCGGCGGCAACAAAGCAGGGCAGTATATCCTTTGCGCATTCCAAAGCTGATATTGAAGAAACTTTGGATAAAACGAAAAAAGTAGTTGATCAATTATAATTATTTGGAATGAAAATTACAGCTATCGAAACCTATGTGTGCCATGCTCGAATGAGGAATTGGATCTTCGTTAAAGTTGTTACCGATCAGCCCGGACTATGGGGTTGGGGCGAGGCAACTTTAGAGTGGCACACCAAGGGTGTGGTTGGGGCCATTGAGGATATTTCCCAACTTTTGTTGGGAGAAGATCCCAGGCGCACAGAGCATCTTTGGCAAATGATGTATCGCCAACATTTTTGGCATGGCAACGGAATTGTTAGGGGAACCGCCATTAGTGGTATCGATATAGCCCTATGGGATATTTTGGGTAAAATTCACAATGTTCCCTGTCATGAACTATGGGGTGGCCGTGTGCGCGATCACGTACGTCTCTATTGTCATCTTGGTGGCGGTAAAATGGAGGATTTCTATGAAACGGCGCCGGGTGATGCCAATCGATTTGCTGAACTGGCCCAACAAGCTGTGGAGGAAGGGTTTACTGCATTCAAGTCAATGGCGGTACCAGAAACCATGTCTTTGGAAGGGCTAAGGCCAATTAAATATGCAGAAGCCTGTGTTCGGGCCATGCGAGAGGCCGTCGGTGACGAAATCGATATCATGGTGGATTGTCATGCGCGCCCTAGCCCTCGAATGGGACTAATGTTTGCCAAAGCTCTCGAACCTTACGGATTGTACTTCTTCGAGGAACCATGTTGGCCTGAAACCATGGATGATATTGCTTTGATTCAAAGAGCAGTCCATACGCCGATTGCCTCAGGGGAGCGTCTGGTCGGATTGCATGCCTTTCGGGAACTATTGGAGAAAAGGGCCGTAAGTGTGATTCAACCGGATATTACGCACTGTGGTGGACTTTCGGAGGTACGACGCATTGCTGCGTTGGCAGAGGCATATAAGGTGTCGATGGCTCCCCATAACCCGCAAGGACCAGTTAGTACTGCTGCCTCATTGGAGTTGGGATTTGCAACCCCTTCCTATATCATTTGTGAAAGTGTACACAACGATGTGGAATGGAGGGAAGATATTGTATCAGAAGGGTTCAAGGTTCAAGTGGAAGGCCGAATTGTACTACCGAATAGCCGACCAGGCTTGGGGATCGAAATCAATGAAGAAGAAATCAAAAAACATCCGTTTAAACAAGAAGTGCTTCAGCGTACATTTTATAAGGATGGTAGTGTGGGCGACTGGTAATTTAAAGAAATTAATATGGAAAATAACAACTTCAAGGATAAGGTTGTATTGATATCCGGTGGACTAGGTGACATCGGACAGGCCATTGCACTGGAATTTGGTAAACAAGGTGCAAAAATTGGTATATCGGATATCATAGACCCTAAATCGGCAATTAGGAGGCTGGCTACGATCCATAATTTGGGCATAACTCATCGTTATCATCAGGTCAATGTCTCCGATGGGGATGCTGTAGACGCTTGGGTAGGGGATGTTGCTGATGAATGGGGATGTGTGGATATAGCTATTGTAAATGCGGCAACGGTAACATTGAAATCTTTGAACGAAATTTCCCATGCTGAGTGGGAGAAGGAAATTCAAGTGAATCTCAATGGTTCTTTTTTTATGGCCAATGCAGCATGTAAGTCCTTTGTACAAGATGGGGTATCCGGAAATGTTGTTTTTATGGGCAGTTGGGCGGCCCACGCAATCCATCCTAACTTACCCGCCTACACGGTGTCCAAAGCTGCTATTAGAATGTTGTGCCGGACAATGGCCCTAACGTACGCGGAAAATGGAATTCGAGTCAATGAAATTGCCCCAGGTTATGTTAATGCGGGACTAAGTAAGGATGTATGGAAGAAAGATCCATCAATGGCTTCGGATGCTCGCGAAAGTATACCCCTTGGTGAGTTGATTGAAGTCGATGAGGTCGCAAAACAAGTCTCGTGGATCTGTCTTCCCAATAATCGACATATTACTGGAAGCACCATGTTGATGGATGGCGGCCTCTCACTAGTGGGACCGAAATGAAGGACTAAATCTAAGCTATGACCATTAATCCAGCCCAAATATGCCCAAACGATTCCTTTACGGGAGAGTTTTCAGTGGCTACTGCCGATATTACGCCATCTTTATCCATATATGCCCGTAATTGGGGAGCTTCACTACATGATCGGGCGGAAGCCGTCCATAAACCGTTGTTGATGCAGTGTCTTTTGATCAAATCTGTAGATAACGAGCTCCTAGTGTGGTTTGCGGCTGACTTGGGATGGTGGAAAAATAGTTTGGATGAGCAAAACCTAAGAAATCATATTCTTAAAAAGTTGAACCTTGGAGAAGAGCAAGTGCTTTTCTGCTTATCACATACACATGCCGGTCCAAGTATTTGTTCCACGGATAAGGATAGACCTGGAGGTGGGCTGATAGGGCCATACCTTACTTTTTTGGCAGATACTGCTGTTCGTTTGTGCAAGGAAGCCTTGAACAGTATGCGAAATGGAACCCTTACTTGGGGTTATGGCACTTGTGATTTGGCCGCCAAACGCGATTATCTTGTTGACGGGGAGTATCTAATTGGGTATAACCCCCTAGAAAGTGCGGATAATACCCTCCTTGTTGGGGTTGTAAGGGAAAAGGATGGTGGTCATCTTGCGACCCTGATAAACTATGCCTGTCACCCAACGACATTTGCCCATGAGAATAAATTGCTGTCACCGGATTACATAGGCTCAATGAGAGAAGTTGTGGAGGAATACACCGGAAGTCCCTGTTTGTTCTTGCAGGGAGCATCCGGGGATCTGGCGCCTAAGCATCAATATGTAGCCGATGCGGCCATAGTGGATGGTCACGGGCGTCGCTTGGGACATGCTGCAATTGCTACCATAGAATCCATTCCTCAAAATAATTATAATTTGGCCTTTGAAGGAAGCCTAATTTCCGGTGCTCCATTGGCGTTGTGGAAACCACATAAAACAAAACCTGATTATCGAATAAGCACCAAGATACTACGAGTTGAAGTTAACTATAAAGATCTGCCTTCGCTCGACGAATTGACCTTGGAATACGAACTTTGTGAAAATCGTGTAATGAAAGATAGACTCTGGCGAAAGATAAATACACGCAATGTGATCGGTGAAAAAAAAGTGGATAAGATCCCCATTTGGATATGGAAACTAGGGAATTCAATTGTAATTGCCCAAGCAAATGAAGCCTATTCAATAATACAGGAGCGCTTGCGTACTACTTTTCCCCATCAAAATATATCCTTCATCAATATCGCCAATGGCTATGTAGGATACCTGCCTCCAGCAGAATTATATGATAGGGATATTTACGCCGTTTGGCAAACTCCCTATGCCAAAGGCAGTCTTGAAAAGATAATCGATCAAACAATCCAAGCCATCCAAACCCTGAATAAATGAAACTGGAAATAATCGATATATCTATATTCATTATTTATATTCTGACCATTTTGACCTTGGGGCTATATGCTTCCCGCTTCAATGGAAAGACCAAAAAGGATTATTTTCTGGCGGGTGACAAATTGCCTTGGTGGATGATCGGAGGTAGTATCATTGCTGCAAATATCAGTAGTCATCATTTGGTAGGTGCTATGGGTGCGGCCTACGATAGGGGTTTCGTTGCTATAACATTGGAGTGGGCAGCGATACTTATTGGTTTTAATGCACTTTTATGGGTGTTTTTACCCTTTTATCTCCGCAATGGGTTTTATACGATCCCGGAATATTTACAAGTTAGGTTTGGTAGTGCTACAAGGGCGGTATACGCCGTGCTTATCCTCTTTACATACATATTCGTAGAGATCGGGGCCGTGTTGTTTTTAGGTGCCCTGTCGCTATATGCCCTGTTTGACATTCCCATAATTTATAGTATCCTGGCATTGGCATTATTGACCGGGGTGTATACTATTATTGGAGGCTTGCGAGCGGTAGTTTGGACCGAGATGGTTCAACTGGTAGTTCTGGTGGTAGGAGGAATTATTCTTACTTTTGCGACCGTAAAGGAAGCAGGAGGGATACAGACAGTTATTGACTCCAGTCGTGATTGGAAAATGTTTTATCCAGCCGATGACCCGGACTTTCCCTGGACAATGTATCTTGGAGGACTACTTTGTATAAGTGTCTTCTATTGTGCTACAAATCAGTTTATAGTGCAACGGGTTTTGGCGGCAAAAAATGAATGGCATGGTAGGATGGGCATCATTTTTGGAAATTACCTTAAATTTTTGGTACCCTTGATTATTACAGTTCCTGCTCTCGTTGCACCCTTGTTTCTTCCCAATTTGGACAAACCCGATCTTTTATTCGCTACCCTGGTCGAGCGGTTATTGCCCCAAGGATTGATCGGCTTGGTAATGGCAGGTTTGATATCGGCAATAATGTCCCATATCTCGGGGGCCATAAATTCATGTACTACCATTCTCACGGTAGACATTTATATGGAATATTTTAATAAACAGGCTTCGGACAAACAGGCAATAAACTTTGGCAAAAAGTCAGGGGTAATAATCATTTTGGTGGGTATTTTGAGCTCCATACTTTTGATCAGTTATTCGGATAAACCTGTATTTCTATATTTAATGAATCTTTACGGGCTATTTACACCTGGAA
This sequence comes from Arenibacter sp. S6351L, assembly GCF_023016025.1. Taxonomy (NCBI): domain Bacteria; kingdom Pseudomonadati; phylum Bacteroidota; class Flavobacteriia; order Flavobacteriales; family Flavobacteriaceae; genus Arenibacter; species Arenibacter sp. S6351L. The sequence goes on from NZ_JALKBB010000015.1 coordinate 47,183, forward strand.
TTGCAACTATGTTTCTTATGGGGATTTTTTGGAAAAGAACCACCTCTGTAGGGGCACTGACCGCTGGCCTGATTACAATTCCTCTATCCTTATTGATCGAATTTCTTTTACCCGACATGCCGTTTTTTAATCGTACCGGGATCGTATTTTGGACATGTATGCTTGCTTGTTTCGTCGTTAGTTTGCTCTCCAGGCCAAAACAGGATTCCGATTTAAAAGGATTGATATGGAATAAAGATAGCTTAAAGCTACCTGAGTCGGAACGGAAACTCAATAGAGGGATCAGGAATCCTTTCTACTGGTGGTTGATCATTACTATTATAGTGTTGTATTTCTACGTTCGATACTTCTGATAAGGGTGGTGTAAATGGACAATCCACAAAAAATAAATTAATGGACTTCTTAAAAGAAAACCGACATGCTCCGAAATTGGAATTTCGGTAGTTAAAAGAAAATAAAGAGAATTATTACGTAAAAAATAAAACATAAAAGATGGGAAGTTTAGATCATAAAATTAAAACATTGTTGCATGAGGGTACGGTAATTCCTGCCCATCCACTGGCATTGACTGCCGATAGAACGTTGGATGAAGATCGTCAACGGTTGCTGACACGTTATTATATGGCATCCGGTGCCGGAGGAATAGCCATTGGGGTGCATACAACCCAATTTCAGATCCGTGATCCGAAAATCGGTCTTTATCGTAAAGTTTTGGAAATGGCCATCGAAGAAATTGAAAAGGCGGATTTGGATCGCCCATTTATAAAGGTAGCAGGGGTAAGTGGCAATACGGAACAAGCGGTCTACGAAGCTAAGGTCTGTGCCGAACTGGGCTATGATATTGTTTTGGTAAGTACCAACGGACTGGGAGATTGGCCTGAAGAAGCTTTATTGGAGAGGACTAGACAGATTGCCGAGATTATTCCTGTGTTTGGTTTTTATTTGCAACCATCGGTAGGAGGCAGGGTTCTGAGTTTTGATTTTTGGAAGGCCTTTGCCGAAATAAAAAATGTGCATGCCATAAAAATGGCGCCTTTTAACCGATATCAGACCCTAGAGGTGGTCAGGGCGGTATGTGAGTCCTCCCGTTGCGAAGATATTGCACTCTATACTGGCAATGATGACAATATTGTGGTCGACCTTTTGACTACCTATAATTTCAAGGTCAACGAACGCCAGGTTACCAAGGAAATAGTAGGGGGGTTATTGGGCCATTGGGCAGTTTGGACCCATAAAGCGGTCGATTTGTTGGAGACCGTAAAATTGGCTAAAAAACGGAAAAATGGGATCCCCTTGGAATTGTTGACCTTGAATGTGGACGTAACGGATACCAATGCCGCGTTTTTCGATGCAGCGAACAATTTTCATGGTTGTATTGCTGGAATTCACGAGGTGCTGTACAGACAAGGGATTCTTAGGGGAATATGGTGCCTTGATGAAAACGAAGGGCTTTCCCCGGGACAGAAAGAAGAAATAGACCGAGTATACCGAAATTATCCGGAGCTGAACGATGACACTTTTGTGAAGGACAATATGGCGGATTGGTTATGCGATTTATAAATATTTCAGAATAAAGGACCCATATGCATATTCTAGGAATGGAATACTTACAACCGACTATAAGAGGGGTGTGGCCAGATGTACTCATGGCTCTAGCCTTTGTTAAAACTAGGACTGATTATGCTAAAAAATAAGCCACGCAGAAACTTTATCAAAAGAACTACATTGGCCGGAATTGGAGTTGGATTTGGTATCAATGGATATTCGGTAAACACCGCCCAATCACTAACGATGAAGCAAGACCAAAGAGTAGGTATTATCGGATTGGATACCTCACACTCAATTGAATTTACAAAACTTCTAAATACACCTGATCCTATACCTGAATTGGCAGGGTACCGTGTTGTTGCAGCATATCCTTGGGGTAGTCGGGATATTGAATCTGGATCCAGTCGCATACCCAAGTATATTAAAGAAATTAAATCATTGGGTGTTAGGGTAGTAGGCTCGTTAACCGATCTGCTCTCTGAAGTGGATGTAGTACTTTTGGAAACAAATGATGGACGACTTCATCTGGAACAGGCCCTTCAGGTGTTCAAAGCTGGAAAACCTGTATTTATAGATAAACCTGTTGCTGCTTCGCTTTCCGATGCTATAGCAATCTATAATGCTGCGGATCAATATAAAGTGCCATTGTTTTCCTCCTCCTCTGTTAGGTATATTCAAAATGTCCAGGACATTCGAGAGGGAAAGTCAATTGGTAAAGTGATCGGAGCAAATACATTTAGTCCGGCCCATATTGAACCTAGTCATCCAGATTTGTACTGGTACGGAATTCATGGAGTGGAACTTCTTTTTTCTGTTATGGGCAAGGGCTGTATAAGCGTGGTCAGGACCTGCACGGATGAAACCGATATGGTTGTAGGGGTTTGGGAAGATGGTCGAATAGGGAGCTTCAGGGGAGGACGTTCAGGAAAAATCGGTTTTGGAGGAACGGCTTTTGGAGATCTTGGCAATGCAAATATGGGGCCATTTGAATCTTATAGTGCACTGATGGTTAAAATTATTGAGTTTTTTCGTTCTGGAAAGGCTCCGGTAAAAAGTGAAGAAACATTGGAAATCTATGCGTTCATGCAAGCTGCGGAAGAAAGTAAAAAGCGTGGTGGAACAAAGGTTTTGTTGGAATCGGTATTTTGAAATAAGTGAATGGGATGTGTTTGTGCAAATCAGTCAGCCCGTCCCATCAGGATGTCTAAATAGAACTTTGGATTGCTAAATCTTGGAGAATTGCCAACTGAATTAGATAAATCAAAATATATAATAAGCTGTAAAGCATGTGGTTGTACCCACATAACCGCTTACTTTGTGGTTATACTTTGATGAATTACATGGCGTTTATAACGTAACGGTTATTTTTCATATTATGAACTATTAATGGAGTAAATACCACACGCACTGGACAATATAAATTTATTGCCGTGTATAACTAAATTTCAAGCTCGAACGATAATGAACATGGTTGCAGATATAATGGACCTAAAGAAAATAATAAAACAACTTTCCAAAGAATACACCCCGTATTATATAAAAGTAAGACGGTATTTACATCAAAATCCTGAACTTTCGTTCCAGGAATTCAACACTTGCGCCTTCATCAGGGAAGAATTGGAAAAAATTGGGATTGTAGATATTACCCCAGTGGCCGGAACAGGATTACTAGCCTCGTTCAATGGCAATAAATCGGGAAGGACAATATTGTTACGTGCGGACATGGATGCATTGCCCATCCGTGAAGAAAGCCAACTTGACTATACTTCACGGAACAATGGTGTAATGCACGCCTGTGGTCATGATGTGCACATGGCATCTTTGTTGCTGTGTGCCAGAGTTCTATATCATATAAAGAGCGATCTGAACGGTACAATAAAACTATTATTTCAACCGGGAGAAGAAATTATGCCCGGAGGGGCGACATTGGTCCTCAAAGAAAAGAGATATAATGATCTTGGGGTTATACCACATATCGGACAACATGTTCGACCAGACCTTCCTGCTGGAAAAGTAGGGTTTTGTTCTGGAAAATTTATGGCCAGTATGGATGAACTTTTTCTTAGAATAACGGGAAAAGGAGGGCATGCGGCAACCCCCGAATCCACTATAGACCCCGTACTGATTGCGTCACATATCATCGTGGCGGCCCAACAACTGGTTAGTAGAATGTCATCTCCAAAAGTACCTTCGGTATTGTCTTTCGGAAAAGTAATTGCCAATGGTGCAATCAATATTATTCCTGATACAGTATCTATTGAAGGTACATTCCGAACTTTGGATGAAACTTGGCGCCAACATGCGTTAATGAAGTTGGAGAAGCTGGCATGTTCTATTGCGGAAGGCATGGGTGGAAAATGTGAACTCAGGATAAACCATGGTTATCCCTCTTTACATAACGATAAGGATTTAACACAAGAATCGAAGGCAAATGCAGAATCATATCTCGGGGAAGAAAGTGTACTTGAGTCTGATATATGGATGGCCTCAGAAGATTTTGCATATTACTCGCAAAGAAACCCGTCATGTTTCTATTTATTGGGGGTGGGTAACGAAAATGATGGTATCAATTCGGGATTGCATACGCCAACCTTCAATATAGATGAGACTGCTCTTGAAGTAGGAGGAGGTCTAATGGCATGGTTGGCAATTCAGTCATTGAACAATCAAACAATCGAGCTTTGCAGATAACATGATCCATTCTAGAAATTCTGGGCATCGCCGTGCTATTGCCCCGTATTTGAATGGCTTCAAAAATCTTACTTGTGGAAATACTTACTCATCAGAATATGCAATGAGTCTTTTCAATGGTCGAAAATTCTAGTAGCCTCTTAGGATAAAGGCGCCATCTTCTAACATTAATTGACAATATAGGTTACTCTGTTCTTGTATAAAGAGATGAAATCCACTTGTAAAAGCTTACTTCAGTTGTGGGAGTTAACAACAAGCTGATTGGGGACAAGTTGTTAAAGCCATACCTACTATTTTTTGCCATTTCCTATCTTCTTTTGATTTCAAGGGTGTCTATTCGTTGTAATAGGTTTTATACTTCGTCAACTACCTACATTTCGGTAAATGATGGACAAGTTAAAGTCAATTAACCCGAGAGAGTACCTTCTTAGCCTTACTGATTTACAGGATTTGTAAAACTAAATCAAATATGTCCGGCATGATTGTTTAAAAACCAACCATAAAAATGAATGGTGATATTGTTACTTCCATTTCACTATTACATCCCTATTCCCATTCAACTCGTCCAATTTGACCATAAGCCTTGCCCTGGGGCCCAAAGTAAACTTGGGGAAGACTGATACAAATTGTACTGTACGGTCTTTATGAACGACTGAAGGTCTGTTGTATACATAGTTCGGGGAGATTAATAGTTCCTGATAGGAGGCTTTTCGTTTATTGTTGCCATTCACTTTATATAGGCTCAAGCCGTTGATTTCAAAGTCAATTTGAGAGTCATTGGATATTTCAAAAAGTATGTAGACATTATTCATATAATAGATGCTTTTGGTCATACGTATGGAAACGCCGTCCTTAAATTTTATTTGGTCAAAAGGATGGGGATTTCGGAGAAATTGGGAACAAAGTTTGGAGTATTCTTTGATTTTTGCATTATCCAACGCTATTTCATTGGATGGACTTTTTATTTCAACTTCTGGCAAGATGGCGCTACCTGTTCTTTCATTGCCAATACTTTCCGCAGCTTCGATAAAATAATTAAGTTTTTCCAGTTTCTGGGAGTAACGTAACAAATAGGAGTAGACCTCTCCATCGCGGGTAACCACTAAAAGGTTGCTTTCCTCTCCCGGAGTGGCCTGCAGCAAACCAAAATATTGTTCTTTATCCCGGTTATAACTAAAGGCATAATTGGAGGAACCTGTAATTCCTTGACGAATCGGATTGGGAAAGAACATGGAAACGGTTTTTTGTTCATTGGCATAGATGGTGTCGATGATTTTGCGATTTTGGGCTTTTGAAACGCCCATCATGATCAGGAGACAGATCAAGGGTATGGAGTTTTTCATAGTAACAAGAGTTTATTGAAATTATTTGGATTTTAAAATGAGTTGGTAATTGTTGGTTACGGTTACTTTTGTACTTCGATTATTACGTCGGAATACTTTTTTGATACCGCTTACTTGAGGAACACCTGTAATATTGATATCGTCCAGAACATCATCAACAACCTCGTTGGTCACTTCACCCCGAAAACTGTTCTCCACATAAATACCCTCAAGTCCATCCTGCAGGTCAAAGGCCTTCAGTTTTACTGGAATGTGGTCGATATTATCTATTTGTATAAGAGTGCGGTTAGGCTGAAAACTGACCATCCCATAGATCAAAGTGTTCCGTGGGATGGTCTTTGGTCCCAGTTTTACCTCCTGCAGCAAACGTAGCTGTAATCGGCTATTGGACTTCACCACTTGATTGCCATCAACTTCAACAAGAATGTCTTCGATATCAGGGGCATAAGAAATTGGAATCGGTCGAGGATCCGAAGCAAAGAACAGCTGATGCTCCAATGCCAGTTCTTTGGAGGATATTGGCTCTTGGCCTTCCAGTTCAATAGTATCCAGAACAGTAGCCTCAATGGGTCTTTCACTTGGAGGATCTATTTTTCGATAGCTGCTTTGAGTATAATCGATCCGTCCATAACTGTAAATGCTGTCCACAATGCGCTGTTTTTCCTTATCCATAAAATTTGGATCATAAACGCCTGCGGAATCCAAAAACTTTTCATCGTAAACGCTCGGGGCATTTTTCATACGTACTTCCTGGATATTGTCCAATGCTTCCAGTTTGGTGGAATATTCTTGCTGTTGCTGTTCCAATTCCGGTACCTCAGTATGTTCCAATTGTGCATCTGCATTATCCCCATTGCTCATGACCATGAAGGAATAGCCGACTATGAACAGTACAATGATCAGAACTACCGAGCCAAATACGATCTTGTTCTTTTCAATTTTCATTTTGCAGTTTTTTTAAGGATTTCTCGTAATAGTTGGTAATCAGGAGCCCGTGGGTATTTTTTGGGAAGTTTCGGTCCACATGGATCAAATTACCTGTGGTGACCAATTCGTAAGTGTCCGTTATGGCTCCCCGATTGATTTCGAACCGCGTCTTAGTGAGGAAGGTATAGGGTTCGTGGGATAGCACTATTTCGGAATCGATCTCGAGTACCTTTTGAACCAGGGAATATTGCAATAACCTATTATAGACTCCATCCGATTTTTTCTGTCGGTACAGGGCATCCACGGAGCTGTTGCCCAACCAAAGTGCCTTTTCCAAGTTCTTTTCATAATTACTGGCATCAATATTATAGAAGTGGGTGTGGAACAGTTCCAAATGGGACAATACTTCTACGCCTAGGTTTTCTTTTTGAGCAATCATTTTTAACGGAATGACACTTCCATCAGTATTGACCACAAAAGCATTGTTAACGGTTTCCTTGTGCAGTTTTATTACGGATAGTATGGCTACGATACAGGTTACGGTTGTGCCAATAACCAAAGACCACACAATAAAGCGATTTTGGTTCAGCACTCTGTAAATATTTTTATAAGGTGTTTTCATCTTTTGAGTTTTTAGTTCTTATTGGTTGTCCATGGATTACGGTTCTGATTTATTTCAATGTATCCTATGCCCCACTAAAAAGCCTAATGGTAAAGGAGATGGCCCTACGGTACAATTTGAACTTGAGCAATACGATAAAACCTATGGAGCCCAATTGCATCAACGGTGCAAAAAACTGGCTGCCCCAATCTGTACCAAACAGGCTCGACCAAAAGTTGGTGTTCACTTCGGTATACAGATTATTGATAAATACATTTACCAAGAAAAATGCAGGTACCAACATATAGACCCCTGCATAGAGTTTGAAATAGTTGTAAGCCAATGACCTGAACTTTTCAAAAACGGCAAAACTGATGATCAAGGGGAAAAAGGCCTGCATGATCCCCAGAAGAAAGAAACGTTCCGCCAAGAACAAGGGATAGATGAACAGGTCCATCAGCCAAAGGAAAAGACCGATAATAAAGGCCAAAATCTTCAGACCGAACAAAGGGGTAACCAATGCTTCATATAAAAGGGCCATAGCTTTTTTGGCGGCATCCAAGGCGCCCACATCCTGCTCAATATCCAATTCTTGCATCTGTAACGGGAGGAGCGCCGGTGCCGTGTCCCGGTATTGCCCCTCGATGGCCACCAAAATGGTGTCGAACACTGCTAATACCTGTGTTGAAAAAATGACTAAAATGAAAACAGCAAAATTCTTGGCCAATTCGGTAGGGGTAAGCCCCCAGGTGTAACCTTCATTGTTGGCCACTCCTTCATTGTACTTTTTGAGGATATTGATCAGGAAAAAAAGTAGGGCAAGGGCCTTCATACCCGTTATTGTGTATACGGAGAAATCACTATTCTTGATGGTCTGAAAGACAGAGTCCACATATTCGAGCCCAATACCTAAAAATATTCCTGACATTAATGTTTGGCTTCTCGGTTATTGATCTTGTCCTGCATTTCCCTAAAAGCGATGATTTCACGGTATCGTCGGGTCTTGGATTCAATCTCCGCCACCATTTCCTTGGATTGCAGTTCTTTCTCCTTGAGGATCGAAGCGCGTTCGGCATCCGTCATTCTGAGATTATCACTGGATAGTACTTCTTCAATATAGTCCAAACCGGACAAGGAGTTTTCTATGATATCATTGAAAGAATCCGAGATACGGGTAACTTCATCAGGATGGATATAGGGAGAACTGAAAATCTCCCTCAGATCGTCCTGTACAATGTCGAACAAGCGTTGGTTACTATTGGCAAGTTCTTTTACGGCCTTTAATTGTTTGATCACGTCATTGACCTTATCCACATTTTCCTTCTGTTGTTTCAGAAATTTGACCGTTTTTAATAATTGGGAGGTCTGTTTGCCGGATTCCAGCAAGGATTTCATGAAGGAGATGAAATTGGTGTTGTCATAAACCGGTACACCCTGGCAAGCAGCACCTGCAGGCAATAAAAGGGTAATGGCCAGCGCGATTCCCAATGTTTTGATTTTCTTTCTCATAATGTTTCTTTTTTTAGTGTTATAAATTCTTGAATAGCCTTCTCCATATTCTGGGTCTTATTATAAATGGCCATTATGGCCTCGTTTTCAGCTCCATCTGTTAGATAGGCACCATAAACTTCGGGGGGAACCTCCAACCTAAAAATGTTGCTTTCCCTACCTATCTTGATGAACATTTCCGTGTACTTTCGGGGACCGGTAAGATTGTTCCTAATGGATTTCAACTGGTTCAGGTCATGGCTGGACAGGCTTAACCTGTTTTTTAATTCTATATATCCCTTTTCATTATTAAGGCTATATATGACCTGGGTATTTTCCAGTATGCTGGCCGAGGTGGAATTGTTAGGCAGTTGGTTGATGGATTGGAGTATGATCCCTATGGCCCCGTTCTGTTTTCGGATGGCCTGATAGTAGAATTCCACACTTTCCAGAACGCTTTCGAATTTGAGCTGTTTGGCAAATTCGTCAAACAGGATGATGCCCTTTTCCGCTCGGTTTTTCCAGATGGTCCGTTGGATGGCAGATTTTATAAGCTTCAGCATTACCGAAAGAATTTCCTTATTGTCCTTTACTTCATCCAGTTCAAAAACGATCAATCGTTTGTCCTCAATTTTAAAGGTCTGGTCCTTGCTGACCTCGAACAAGAAACTATAGAGTCCATCGCCGACATATTCCGACATGATGTGGAGGAAGCCTGTTATGTTAAAATATTCAGGTTGAATTTTAAGCTGATCCAACAGATCTTTTTGATTCCCTTCCATGAATCTATAAAAGCTGTCCAAGGAATGGTTCCCATCAACGATCTGATAATAATGCTGTAGTATTTTTTTTATAGATACCGATTGGGCCTTGGTGGCCTTAAGCTCCGTGGCCAACAGTTCAAATAGAAATACAGACAGATCCTCCAAACGTTCTGGAGTCAAGTCTGCTTTATGACTTATGTAAAAGGGATTGATGCCTAGGTTCTTCCCGCTTTCATATCTCAGGACGGTATATTGTTCGGGATAAAGGTTCGCGAATTTAGTGTAGGAGCCTCCAAGGTCTATAATGACCAGGCGCACCCCATTTTCGAAATATTGACGGAGTATATTGTTGGCCAAGAAAGATTTGCCCTCGCCTGTTGGGGCGAAAATGGCAAAATTCCGGGCCTTGATACGCTTTTTCTTTTCATCCCAGACGTCCTTTAAGACAGGTATATTATGTTCCCGGTCATTGAAAATGATTCCAGTAGCATCGGATTTATAGTTGCTATTGTTTATGCTAAGGCACAGAGCATGCTTCAGGTCCGTAACGTATAGGTCCTCATCAGAAAAATTGGAAGAAAAGCAGAAGTAGCTGTTCAGAAAATAATTTTTGCGCTCCTCGCCCCTAGGATAGTAGGGTATAATATCAAGCTCTTTGAACTCGGTCCTAATTTTGGAGCCTATTTTTTCAAGTCCCTTGGCCGTATGGTCCCAATAGATGATGTTAAGATGGCCCCGAACGATCCTAGAACTGTCATCCCCATTAATCTTGTCCAGAATATGCTGGACTTTGGTCAGGGTTACTTTGTTCTGGGAACCGAAATTGGAACTTTTGTTCAGTTCCTCTATTTTCTTGTCCAATAGCTTGCGCCATTTATGTTTATCATCCAGGTATATAATCTGGTTGACGATATGGTTTTCGTTCAATGTTAACCCTATGCCATCTATAAAACCCTGATGGAATACAAAATCATCCGAGGTAAACCGCTCATTGGTCTTACTGCTCTGGACACTTTCTCCAAAACATAGTTCACTATTTATGGCTAGGACATCAAAATCGTTTTGGCCGATGGTAATCTTAGATTTGTCCAAAAGAATATCGGTATCGAAACCCTCATTGAACCCATTGAAATAATTGTTGGTATTGGAGAGGATTTCCTCTTCGTATAGCGGGACAAAAGTCATCTTGCGACTATTGTTGATAAAGGAAACGGAATCGTTTACGGAACCCATAAAACTTTTGACCTGTTCATCCATTTCCAAATGGATTCCCTTGGGAACTTTTCGAAAAGGGTTTACATATTTGGAGTTATTCAACGCTTTGTTCCGTGTAAGGATAAAATATAGGAAGCAACGATGGTCGATATACTCCCTGCCTTTGAAATACCTATGGGTGGCCTTCGCCAAAAAGGAAGTATTGGGCAATTTTTCAGAGGTGTAGGTTTTCTTTAGATAAACATCTTGTTTATGGACAACGCATCCGATTGGCAACGATTTGATGGCCTGGAACCAGGCGCCATGGATATCTTCAAAATCCGTTTCCGACAAGGAATAGATTTCTGGCAACAAACCTTCATAACATAGTACCACATTACCATTGTTGGCATAGACGACGTTGGATTGGATATCGGCGATGGGATGGTTTGCAGAAAGATTAATCTTGTCCATAATTAAGGGATGAGGAATTTTTATTGCTGATGATTTTTGGAAACACCCTTGTAAGGGTTAAGGAGAGTTGACTTTTCGTAAGCCTTGTCAGAGCTATATAAAGTATGGTATTGAATATAAGGACACCCATTATCATCTCAAGACTGAATGAGAAAATGATGACCATCAAAGAAGCAATTATGGACAGCATCTGTAGTGCAAAAAAGGATATGGGCAAGCCGAAAATCATGGCCCTTTTTCTAATATTCCTATATATTTCGAATTTTTTCATCACACTACAATTCCTATGAGGTAAGTAAAGATGCCAACTACGGCCCCAGCAATCAAGACAAAGACCAGTACCCTGGTGATGCCTTTTTTTAGATCCGCGTTTTCCCCAAAGAAATGTCCGGCGTTGAACAAGAACCCTATAAGGAAGATGACCCCGAGGATTATGGGAAAGATGGTCCTGATGGTATCGGAGACATCGTTGACAGAGTCTTCTATGCCTCCAATTTGTGCAAAAGCTGATGCCGTAACCAAAAGCAATAGCAGCAATGATTTAATTGGTTTTTTCATGATTGTACATTTTTGAGGCCTTCCCAATAGCTATGGGTAGAAGGCGGTTGATAAATTATTCGTTACGGAATTTCCAAAGGATCGGACAAAACGATGGGGAATGAATAAATTTTAACAGTCGCTAACGTTAAAATTTCACGGATTAGAAGCGAATTCATCTAAACGATGAAAATTGTGCAACACGCACTTTGAATATCGACGGTATGAAACGTATTTGGATAATTGGCCTTTGGATTGGATTTACTCTTTTATGCAATCCCATTCAGGCTCAGGTAATTAATAAACCAATAGTAGTTCTGGATCCAGGACATGGGGGAGTGGATTCAGGAGCAATCAGTATAAATGGTGTTTTGGAAAAGGATATTGTTCTGGAAGTGGGGAAAGAGACAATACGACTGAACAGGGAACTGTTTGGAAATAGCCTCGATATCCAATTGACCAGATACAAAGACATTTTATTTTCTTTCGATTTGTAATTATTAATATTAGTTATGAAAATATATATAATATTGTTATGATATGTAATATAAATATTTTTTTATACTTTCGTTAAACTTTGTGTAAGTTATTCCGTTTTTAGTTAATGTTATCTCAATATGGTTGATTGTGATCTGCACGCAGTCATCCGACGCAATGTTCATTCTTTGTTAAGTTGAGAGCAATAATCACAAATGGCATATAAAGCTGGCAGAGAAAAATGGAAGTAAACTGAATATTTTCATGTCTGTATCTCGGTGAGCCTTTGGCAAATGGATGTTTGAAATCAGTAAAGAGAATTTATAATGCGGAAATATATGGATGGGGGGTGTGTAATCGATCCAGATAAAACGTACAATTGTTTAATATAAAACTAAAGAAACTATAAAAATATGAATCGAACGATTTATTTAATTCTAGGAATAATTTTATTTGTTACGTCAAAAGTGAAAAGTCAGAATACTACCTGGATAAAGCCTGGAATTCATTGTTTTGAAGTGCCGACCGAATATTTGAAAGAAAGAGAACAAATACCTGCTTACTGGCTTACCTCCAATAGGGAAATAAATGAATTCTTAGATGAGAAAATAAGGAAAGGGGAAGTACGACAAATTGGTACATCAGCTGGGAATCGTCCTATTCGAGCGGTTTTTTATGGGAGTCCACGTAAAGGCGAGGGAACAACCACTTATTCCGGTTCGTTGGGTTATCAAGATGTTTTGGCATATAGGGGCCCAGATCATGAAAAAACAGTTTTTTTAGCTATGGCCGGGGTTCACGGGGGTGAGCTCGAACCTATAATGGGGATCATCAATTTTTTGTCTGTTCTAGAAACGGGTAAAGATCTGAGAGGAGTCTCTTGGCCAGTTATAGAAGAGCTTTTCAATTCGATTGACCGACTGATTGTAATCCCGGTTATGAATCCAGATGGAAGGAATCGGGTGCCAATACGCATGTTTCCTTTCAGGGGAATGAATTATGAGGTGAATGAATTTTGGAACACAGGAGGATATCCTGATGGAACACTTATAGGTTGGCCTGATGTGAAAGAGTTCATCCCTTTTGACTTTACTTCCAATAAGTTTCCCGGTGGTTATTCCAATGAAGCCGGCGTGAATATTCAACATGATGATTTTTTTAATGCGATGCAGCCTGAGACTCGGGCTTTGTTTGATTTGTGCGGCATTGAAAAACCTGACCTAATTCTGAATATGCATACGGGAGCTGTTTTTCCTAAGATGCTAAAGCCATTTACTGAAGTCTCATTGAATGTTGTTTTTGATAGGTTGTATAGAAAAGTCTTGACGGCATGGACCACAGCGGGTTTAGAAAAGACTGATAATGTCCAGCTAGAATCAGATCCGGAACGGGTTGGTAGTTATTCTCCTTTTAGTTTGGATGGCGCCTTGAGTTTTCATTGTGGGGCATTAAGCGCAGTCATTGAATCTCCGAATCATGGATTTGCTGCAGCTCGTGATGGGCAAGGGGATATGATTGTCCTGACTCCTGAAATGTTGTTGGAAGCTCAATTGATTGGGTACCAGGAATCATTGCAATTTTTGAAAGATTCTGGTGGAAGGTCGCAATGGACTCCAAGTAAAAACTAAACAAAAAATAGTGCATTTGAAGCCGTTTTCGAGAAATGAATGTTAATACTAGAGCATCAACTACGCAATTTAAGCTCCAAAGTGGAGACAAAGAAAACTGTCTTCTTGTATTAAAGAAACACATGGTTAATGATTCTAAAAAAAGTGGCTGATGTTTTTGGTTTTTAACATTAAGTATAACAGGATTAATTTTTGGTTGACTAGACAAATGGCCCTTGTTTAAATTGGAGGAGAATGTTTTGATTGGCCCCACTTTTGAACAGCTCGTTAGTTTCTTCTAGAAGTGCGATATCGTTATTATGGCGGGATTCGGTTTTGTATGTTTTTTTTGGCAGAGTAGTCGATTCGACCATAGAGAATGAAAATACATTTTGATATGAAATTGTTTAAGCTCTTGATGTGTGTATTTTTGATGGGTATACTTTCCCAAATATCATTGTATAGTCAGGTAACGCTGAACGAAACAAACCTAATGGATGCAATGAGAATTGAACACCCCCGTATGTTTTTGACTTCTTCAATGTTGTCTAATATTAAGCAACGGGCTCTTAATCGGGATCAAAAGATTTTTAACGGGATTAAGGAAAGAATAGATAAACTTTTCGAGAAGGATTTCAAGTTTGAAAATTTACTTATACGAGATGGTCATCAGAGCAGGGACCATCAAATTGGGACCAGTGCATCAGAGGCTGCCCTTTTGTATTTAGTTTTCCAAGACAAAAGATACCTCACACTTGCAACAAAACTATTAAGGAAAGTCGTTGAATATTATAAACTTAGAAACGTTGAAGGTCTTAATGTTCATTGGTATAATTTTAGTCGAATCAATGCATTGGCTGCTTATGATTGGTTGTACAATGACCTTAAAGGAAATGAAAGAAGGGAAATTGGGAGGCCTTTGCTGGAAGCAATGGCATACATGTCAGATCACAAAAAACGGAGTAATGTATTCAGAAGAAACGGTGGCGGCATACAGTCAGGATTTTATGGTCCCAATGCTTTGCCATGGTATGCCGGGGTGGTTTTTTATAAAGCTGGTGTAGATGACGACTTGGCCGAAAGGCTGTTGTTACAAGGATACTCTGAACACATTAAAATGCTGGAATCCAGAAGTGCTCGTGCCGGTGATGATGGGGGTGCCAATTCAGGTACAATTGGATATGCATTAGGAGCCAATCCCTGGGCAGCATTTAATTTTTTTCATACTGTCCATTCCGCTACAGGCAAAGATATAGCTATAGACTGGGATTACGTTCCTTATTTTATCAATTATATATTCTGGAATTGGTTGCCTGGAAAACTAGAGTTTGGTCATGGGGATGCTCGGCATTTAGATAATAAACTGCCTCTAAAATTGCTACCTCTACATTTAGCACATGTTATACATTTTTATAAAGATACACATCCCGAGTTGGTCTCCGTAGCTCGTTGGATGAATAGTCAATTGGAGGATGAAGTTCAGGAAAGCTTCCCTTATATACGACTCTTACTTGATTCTGATAATGAGAATAATAATATGAAATTAAATTCTATAGAAACGCTCCCAATTGCTCGGCATTTTGAAAATATGGGACAGATATTTCTTAGGTCAGGATCTGGTCCAAACGATACTTACGGCCTCTTTACATCTGGTGGGGTTGGTTTACATAAGCATTTTGATAATAATAACTTCGTAATTTTTAAGAGGGGTTTTTTGGCATTGGATTCCGGAACCCGTCCCCAGCCCGGAATACATTTATCGCATTATTATTGTCGCACGATAGCACACAATTGCATCACCATAAAAATGCCAGGAGAAGAAATGCCAAATTACTGGGGAGGTCCATCACAGAATGAAGAAAACTCTCCCATTCCAAATGATGGGGGACAAAATGATGAAGGAGGGGCTGAGGTTATAGCTTTTGATGAAACCGCGTACTATGCTTATATCGCAAGTGATGCTACAAATTCGTATCACGAAGAGAAGTCCAATGAAGTTATCCGTCAGTTTGTGTTTTTACCTCCAGATCACTTTGTGATCTTTGATCGTGTTTCTTCTACTCGAGTAGAGTACCAAAAAAAATGGATGTTTCATACCTCAAATGAACCCAATGTCTGTGGAAATCAATTTTCCAGTGAACATTGGGAGGGGAAGATTTTTTCTAGAGTGATATATCCTATAAACTATAATTTGACTAAAATAGGAGGACTAGGCAAGCAATTTTGGTCTGACGGGAGAAATTGGCCACTTCCCGAATTAACTTCCGGAGAGTGGAATTATGAAGGAATGAAGTGGCTAAATAATGAAGATAATCTGTTTGGTCAGTGGCGTATGGAGGTGACTCCGAAAGAATTATCTAAAAGGGATTTTTTCTTGCATCTCATTCAAGTTGGGGACCGAACCCTTGAAGTAATGACGGATTCTGAGCCTATAGATCTTGGTAATAATTTGGGTGTTAGATTTAACAGTGATGGTAAGGATGTCGAAGTTACTTTCTCCAAAACGGGCAAGATAGGTGGTAAAATAACGGTACATCAAAAAGGCCAAAAAATCTTGGAAGAATATTTCACTGAAGAAATAAAGCCGCAAAAAGGATTTTGAATGAACAGATACTTGATTAAGTAAAATGGAGTTGTGACGAACTTCATATCCTAAGGTAAGGTTATGTTATTGAATGATCCAATGTTTCGCAACTAATTAACAAATTAAGCAGAAGAATCTGGATTTCAATGGGCTTTCAGAATATAATTAAAGACATTCGGACATTGGCTTTGGTAAAGGTAGGCGATGATAAAAGTCAAACCCTAGTTATTTTTAGCTTACACAGTTCGTGGGAAAGTGTCGTAAAAATAGATAGAGTAGGCAAAATAGACTTGGTTAACTATAAAACTAGAAATATAAATCAATGGAGAACAAGCGACGTAATTTTATAAAATCGACCACATTGGCAGGATTGGGAGTGGGTTTGGCAGGAAACCTTTCCTTGTATGCTAACGGTATGGGAAAAGCAGGGGGCAGGATCGGGATCATTGGATTGGATACCTCCCATGTAACCGCCTTTACCAAGGCGATCAACGACCCGGAAAGACCCGAATTTAACGGTTTTACGGTAGTTGCTGCCTATCCGACCAATGGAAGTGCCGATATGCCGGCCAGTATAGACAGGATAGGCATGTTTACGGAACAGGTCAGTGCCATGGGAGTGGAAATTGTGGGTTCTATAAAAGAGCTTTTGGCCAAGGTGGATTTTGTTCTATTGGAATCCGTTGATGGTAGAAGGCATCTTGATGAAGCACTACCGGTACTAAAAGCCGGAAAGCGTATGTTTATAGACAAACCCATATCCAATTCCCTTGTAGGGGCCATAGCGCTTTTTGAGGCTTCAGAAAAATATAAAACCCCCATATTTTCTGCTTCCAGCACCCGTTTTGCACCAGAATCGGTAGAGATTGCCAAGGGAAAGGAAACGGTGGGAACGGTATTGGGAGCACATACCTATGGCCCTGCTGCTAAGCAGGATGGGCATTTGGAATTGGCCTATTACGGAATACACGGTGTAGAAGCGCTTTTCACCTTAATGGGTACGGGCTGTAAACAGGTAACAAGATTTGATACCCCGGTATCCAATGTGGTCACCGGGGTTTGGGAAGATGGCAGGATCGGGGTTTTTACGGCCACACCCGAAGGTGGAAAAGCTGCTTTTGGCGGAGTGGTCCACGGAAGCAAGGGCGTTGCGGAAAAGGTCAAGATATTGGACGGGTACGATCCGTTGATCGTAGAGATCATCGCTTATTTTAAAACGGGAACAGTACCGGTGAGCAATAAGGAAACCTTGGAGATCTTTGCCTTTTTAGCGGCTGCGGACGAAAGCAAGCTGAGGGGAGGAAAACCGGTTTTACTGGAAGAGGTCATGCAGAAGGCCAGGGCTGAAATAAAGAAAACATAAATATCCGGCATAGAGGACAGGGACCTTGTTGCTTAAAAGTCTCAGAAGGACTCCCGGGGTTTAATTGTAAATTATGGATTTTAGGATTAAATTATTGATATCCACTTTGTTGTGGATGAATTGCATTGGGGCCAATGGCCAGTCTAAGGCAATACAGGATACCGATCCCTTATGGGATATGATAGCCCGGAACTTTTTGGTGCCCGATGCCTTTGTGGGGGATTATGGAAAATATAGGTCCCCTTTAAAGTTCTACAATGGAAAAAACGTAAGGACAGCTAAAGACTGGCAAAAAAGAAAAAAGGAGATTCGGGATAGATGGCAGGAAATGATGGGAGTTTGGCCGGAAGTGATTACCGATCAAAAATTGGAAATCCTGGATACCGTAAAACGCGAAAACTTTGTACAGCATAGGGTTCGGTTTTATTGGTTGCCCGGAGAACGGACAGAAGGATACCTATTGGTTCCGGAAGGGGAGGGGAAAAAGCCGGCGGTCGTTACCGTTTTCTATGAACCGGAAACCGCAATAGGCTATTCGGATAAGCCCTATCGGGATTTTGCCTATCAATTGGTAAAGCGGGGGTTTGTGGCGTTGTCTATAGGGACGGCAGAAGCGTCCAAAAACAAAACGTTTTCACTGTATTACCCCAATATCGATAGTGCACGGGTACAGCCACTTTCCATGTTGGGCTATGCTGCCGCAAATGCATGGAACGTACTGTCCAAAGTCGATAAAGTGGATGCCGCCCGAATAGGTCTTTTGGGACATTCGTTTGGAGGCAAGTGGGCCATGTTCGGGGCCAGTTTGTACGATAAATTTGCGGCGTCGGTATGGTCGGATCCGGGGATTGTTTTTGAGGAAACACGGGAATCGGTAAATTATTGGGAGCCATGGTATTTGGGATACCATCCTAAACCATGGCGGAAACGTGGATTGATTACAAAGGAAAATCCGGCAAGGGGACTGTATCCAAAACTGGTGGAACAGGGGTATGACCTTACCGAGCTGCATGCCCTTATGGCCCCTAGGCCATTTTTGGTCTCAGGAGGGTCGGAAGATCCGGTAGATCGTTGGAAGGCCTTGAACCATACCATTGCGGTTAATAGATTATTGGGATACGAGCATCGTGTGGCGATGACCAATAGACCGGAACATTCCCCCAACCAAGAATCGAATGAACAGATATACCTGTTTCTGGATTATTTTTTAAAGCCGGATATCGTTCATAAAAAATAAGTCGGGATTATTCCCAATGTAAACAGAGGGTATCAATGACGCACAGATTGGCACAATCGAGGAGGTTATATATTAAACGAGTTGTCATAATTTAATACTATCAAAAGAAAATTACATGGAAAACAAGAGAAGATCATTTATAAAAAAAACGGCAATGGGAGTATCGGCTGCTTCTATTGGAGGGATATTGCCCGGTTTCAGTGCCCATAGTTATGGGAATATATTAGGTGCCAATGAACGCCTTAAGGTGGCGTGTATGGGGGTCAATAGCAGGGGAAATGCAGTAGGGTCCAATTTTGCCATGCAGCCCAATTGCGAGGTACTGTATTCATGTGATGTGGATAGCAGGGCATCTGAAAAGTTTATCGCCAATATTGCCAAGATTCAAAACAAAAAGCCCAAACACAGTACCGATTTTAAAAAGGCCTTGGATGATAAGGATGTGGATATTTTAATAGTGGCCACACCGGACCATTGGCATGCACCGGCAGCGATTATGGCATGCAAGGCAGGGAAACACGTCTATCTGGAGAAACCGGCCAGCCATAACCCGCACGAGGGGGAAATGGCGGTGGCCGCAGCCAAAAAATACAATCGGGTGGTCCAGATGGGAAACCAGCGCCGTTCATGGCCCAATGTGATGGCTGCCATAGGGGAACTTAAACAAGGGATTATCGGCAGGCCCTATTTTGCCAAAACTTGGTATGCCAATAACAGGCCTTCTATTGGAACCGGAAAAATCACTGAAGTGCCTTCATGGCTGAATTATGAGTTATGGCAAGGTCCGGCTCCTCGCGAGGAATTTAGGGATAATATAGTTCATTACAACTGGCACTGGTTCTGGAACTGGGGTACCGGAGAAGCCCTTAACAATGGCACCCATTTTGTTGATTTGGCCAGATGGGGACTAGGGGTGGATTATCCTACCAAAGTGAGTTCCAATGGGGGCAGGTATCATTATAATGATGATTGGGAAACTCCGGACACACAGATCATAAATCTGGAATTCCCCAATAATACCCTAATGACCTGGGAAGGGCGCAGTTGTAACGGCCGCTCTGTTGAAGGAGGAAGTGTGGGGGTAATGTTCTACGGTGAAAACGGCTCTATGGCCATAGAAGGGGGCAACTCTTATAAGGTGTACGATCTAAATAATAAATTGTTGAAGGAAGTAAACGGCAGTCGCAAAATTGGAACAGGAAATTTATCGAACCCCTCCCAGGATCTGGACGTTTTACATATTCAAAACCTGTTTGATGCCATCCGAAAAGGAACAACTTTAAATTCGGATATTACGGGAGGGCACCAAAGTACCTTGCTCGTCCAATTGGGCAACATAGCCTTGCGTTCCGGAAGTACCTTGAATATTGACTCCAACAACGGCCGTATCTTGGGCAATGATGCGGCAATGAAATATTGGAGAAGGGATTATGCGCCAGGATGGGAAAGTATATTGACATAATCCAAGGTTTTTAAAGCAGTCCGGCCTATATTTATGGGGAATAGGAAAGGATTTGTTGCTATTTCGATACATTGTACGTGGAATTATTAGTATCCAGATGAAAAATAATACATACGACGCTATTGTAGTAGGGTCTGGCATAACGGGCGGATGGGCTGCCAAGGAATTAACGGAAAAAGGACTCAAGACCCTGGTTCTGGAAAGGGGAAGGGAAGTAAAGCATCCTGAAGGCTATACCAATATGTTTAAGGCTCCATGGGATTATATGTACCTGGGGCATGTTTCCCTCGAAGACAAAAAGGCCTACCATGTGCAAAGCAAGAAGTACAATTTCAATGCCGGGAGCAAATCTTTTTTTGTAAATGACCTTGAACATCCCTATGTCCATCCCAAAGACAAGCCTTATAGGTGGTTTAGGGGATATCAAACAGGTGGGCGCTCCTTAATATGGGGGAGGGGTGCCTATCGTTTTAGCGATCTTGATTTTGAGGCCAACCTACAAGATGGGGTGGGAGTGGACTGGCCTTTAAGATACGTGGATCTGGCTCCCTGGTATGATTATGTGGAACGTTTTATAGGGGTCTGCGGGTCAAGGGAAAATATTCATCATTTTCCAGATGGACAATTCCTTCCTCCCTTTGAGCTGAACCATGCCGAAAAGGTAATTAAAAAAAGGCTGGAGTCACATTACAAGGAACGATGGTTGATACCCAACCGGGCGGCACACCTTACCCGTGCAAAACCCGGCCAATTTAAAGGAAGGTCCCAATGTATGTCCCGTAATATGTGCCACACCGGATGCCCCTATGGAGCCTATTTTAGCAGTAACAGTACTACGCTTCCCGCGGCCAGGGATACAGGTAGGTTAACGTTACAATCAAACGCCATCGTTATTTCTGCATTGTACGACCATAAGAACAATAGGGTTTCTGGGGTTCGTGTCATGGACAGTATCACCAAAAAAGAGACCGAATATTTTGCCAGGGTGGTATTCCTATGTGCTTCCACCATTGCTTCCACCGGAATCCTCTTAAATTCCAAGTCGGAGAGTTATCCAAACGGATTAGGGAATTCAAGTGGGGTATTGGGGCATTATTTAATGGACCATCACAAGGACATTTCTTCTTCCGGAGTACTTGATGGTTATTTGGATAGGATATATAGGGGGTATAGGCCTACCTCGGTAGCTGTTCCCCGATTTAGAAATGTGAACGGTAATGAAATGAATTTTCTTAGAGGTTATGGTTTTTGGGGTGCCGCGGCCAGGGAAGGGATACATGCGGGAAAGCCCGGAGTAGGGGCTGCATTTAAAGAGGCTTTGTCCTATCCAGGTCCTTGGAAGATGACCCTTTCGGCTTATGGGGAATGTTTGCCATACTATGAAAACAAAGTGGAGTTGGATCCGGAACTGACCGATAAATGGGGGCTTCCCTTGCTAAAAATAACAGCGGAATTTGGCGATAATGAAATGAAAATGCGCCAGGACATGAAAGAACAGGCAAAGGAATTACTGGAAGTAGCGGGCCTACAGGAAATCAAGGTCAATGAAGGGGCCAGTATACAGGGCGATGCGGTACATGAAATGGGTACGGCGAGAATGGGAAGGGATCCTAATGCCTCATTTCTCAACGCCTACAACCAAAGCCATGACATTCCCAATTTGTTCGTGACCGATGGTTCCTGTATGCCTTCTTCCAGTTATATGAGCCCATCGCTGACCTATATGGCCCTTACGGCGAGGGCGTGCGATTATGCCATTAGGCAAATGAAGAACAATGTATTCTAGTAAAACCAGGGAGATGTTTGTAGGGGTGTGATTTGGGAATGGATGCCCACAACACCGATAGGGCAATAACACCAATTTAAGATTATGGAAAGAAGAGAGGCAGTTATAAAAATATCATGGATTGTAAAATCTGTTTATTTGGCCCCCGCAGTTTTTACGGGTTTGATGAGTTGCAAAAGTGAGGCTTCCCATTCCAACAATAAGGTATTTAACGATGATCAGGACAAATTGGTCAGGGCTATTGCGGATACCATCATTCCGAGAACCGAAACACCTAGTGCCTCTGACGTAGAGGTGAATGTATATTTGGATTTGCTGCTTCAACAAGTTTATGATGATGGATATAAAAGTAGATTTCTAGCAGGATTGCATCAGTTTGATCTAAACTGTATGGACAATACGGGCAGTAGATTTTTTGAGCTTAACGAAGGGGAAAAACTAAATTATCTTAATAGGTTGGACCAAGAGGTATATGTCCAGGAAAGGGCTGATATGGAACCCTTTTTTCTTAGAGTTAAGGAGCTTGTAGTAAGAATTTACTATTCAACTGAGGAAGGAGTGAAACAAAATTTGGATTATGTGCCCATCCCTGGGCCATATATAGGGGATGTTGAAGCAACAGCAGATACAAGAATCATGAAGGGGAATTGATCAAATAAAATTTATTTGATCGTAATGGAGATTAAAACACGACTAACCATGGTCTCTTTTGTTGAGGGGACTTTAGAGAGCAATCTATAGGGAATTACTATTTACACAGATTACGGGATAGTATCTTCGTTAAAAATCTATTAACTTATTTTCAAGAAAAATATGTTGTCCACCATGCCATGGCTTCGCGCATATGTCAATGTCCCCATCGAAGTCAACATCAGCACCAATAGCTTCATGTATCCTTCTGCCTTCAAGAATAGTGTGTTCACTCCATATTTTTGCATCTCCATTTTTATTCTCCCATATAAACATTTTATGCTTTTCTTGTGACAAAGGGCCGCCACCGGAACAAATATCTGTATCACCATCTCCATCAAAATCTGCCAAAATCAATGAGTGAAAATCCTGATTCGTGGTATCCTTTGATATTAGATGAAAAACAAAACTCTCTCCTTTATTTTGATTTTCAAACCAAAATACTCTACCATTTTGAGTATCTGCTTCTGCTTGAACAACATCAATATCTCCATCTTTATCTAAATCAGTACACCAGGTTTTTAAAGCTAATCCAAATTTGTCAGGCCTATTACCATTTAAAGGTGTTAGATTTTCATGTAATGTCCACTTTTGACCCTTCCCGTCGGCGTTTTCAAACCATGCATTCCCTCTTACAATATCAACATCGTTATCATTATCTAAATCCCCGTATCCCATAGGAGCTATTCCTCCATGAATCCCATTTCCGATTTTAAAATAGTTCCAATTAGAAGTATAGTCTTCAGGGATTTTATACCAACACAAAACAGGGTGATCAGGGTTGTTGGACAATGAAACGACATCTTTAATATTATCCCCATCAATATCAACTACTATATTGTCATGACAATTAATCATATTTTTATTATGTATAACAAAAGTTTCTTCCCTCGGCTTTTTAGTATTTTCATACCATGAGTCTCCTACAATATAGTCCATCCATCCATCTTGATTTACATCATGTGGGCAGCCTCCGACATCTGTTGACGCGCCTTTTCCTAACTCATGTAAAATCCAATTATCAGAGGATACATACTCATACCAATACATTTCACCAAAACGGCCAAATACCCAGTCAAGATCATTATCATTATCAATATCTATAAGACTTGTTTGTCCCATTCTATCCTTAAAGGTGCCTATCTCGTGACATTCAAACGACATGGACTGCCCTATGCAGTTAATTACAAAAAAGAAGCTTATAAACAATCCTAATACCGTTTTCATATAAATAATAGTTTATTGGTTAAGGTAGATAGTTTTCAAAGTTAACGGGATATGGTTTATACCATATTTTGACTTAACCTATATCGTTGCTTGTTTATCACCTATGTACTTTTCATCAAAGAAACCTAAAATACGTTTCTATAAAATACCCACCAAATGCCATTGCTATTTTCTACTATTCCCTTGAATACCTTGCTCTGTTTTCTCTTTTGGTATATATAACTTTTTCAAAATGAAATCCATAAATGAGATTCCTGATTATTGGACCAAACAGCACATTTAAAGAAAGAGCACCACTGATATCACTGCCTTTTGAGTCATTTGATACCGTAGCCGTCATCAATCTCTTACATGCCAAGGACTTGTTCCAGTTCAATTCAAAAATCGTAGATAGGACCAAAATTCTCCATAATTCTATCCGTGAAAATCAAAAGCGGATAATTGGTTAAACATTTGAATGTCATATAATTAACCAGGTTATTTTTTTTACAATAAAAAATCAATATACGTACCGGACTAATTTTAGTCTGCTCGGAAGCCGATCAATTCGTCTTTCAATTGTTAGAAACTTGGTACCTCTGTAGAAGAATGTACTCCACTTTGGGGTATAAAACTATAGAGGAATTTGAATTAGAAGTGTACAATTGAAAAACAGAAGCATGACCCTTATTTAGTTACTCACTTTTTTGCAGCAATTCCATAGAACTTATGAGCAGTAAAAAAGTGGGAAATATTACTAAATACGAGCTAAGGTTATTTTATAGGCACTAGTAAAGGATAGGATGTAGTAAAACTATAGGAATTCTATAACTTTTTGGAGCAAGATTACATAATATCATTTTGGGTTGTTTAGCAACTTATTCTCCAGGTAATCCCCATGTTCTTTACCATCATTCGCATTTCCAGGCCATAGGTTCCATACTTTAGACAGAATATCCAAATCTCCGTCTCCATCAACATCTCCTACACGTGCATCATGTCCTCCTAATCCTTTGTCCAATATAATCCGTTCTGCAAATTTAATTTGATCATCGTTGCTTATATTTTCCCAAATGTACCACCTTGGATTGGCACCTTCAGGGAAAAGGGTGTCGTCTTCCTGGTCACAGGTAAAAATATCTTGATCACCATCATTGTCAAAATCAGCTACATGCAGAGAGTGAAAAGATCCTCTTATGCCAGGTGCGGACATGGGCAAAAAATGTGTTGTGAATTCTGGATTTTCAAACCCGTTGTTTTCTAACCATGCTGCCCTAGAAGCTTTCTGATCACAATCGGTCATTACAATATCATTGTCTCCATCATTATCAAGGTCAATAATCCAACTTCTAGAGGATAGACCAAAAGGACCTCTTTTTCCAAATGGTAACTGATGTTTTTCCCATTTTGTACCATTCCTGTCTATATTTTCCAACCATCTATCCGGAAGTACCAAGTCCATATCGCCATCACCGTCCAAATCCCCTATTCCCTGCGGAAAAAAGCCGGCATGGATGTGGTCCTTTGTTGCTAAAACATCTAATGTTATTAGGTTTTTTTTCCATTGTACCGGTTTCATTGGCCTTTCTGGTATTTCGTACCAAAAGACACCTTCATGTTCTCCTATTATTACCACATCTTTTATGTCATTATTATCCATATCCGCTATTACGATGTCATGGATATTGGAATCAATACTAATATCATATTGATATTTTTCAAATTTTTCTTGCCTAGGATTTTGACTGTTCCTAAACCAAAACCCGCCGATTACGATGTCTGCCCAACCATCTTGATCTATATCATGGATAGCGGCTCCCAAGGCCCTTATTGGCATTGTTCCGATCAGATGTTTTTTCCATAAACTTTCATTCGAAGTGTCATTCTCAAACCAGTAAAATCCATCTGCTCCACTAAAAGCAAAGTCCAAATCTCCATCATTGTCCAAATCTCCAATTACGGAACATCCATACCCCCAATCAGTTTCGCCCGGCAGATTCTTGACAATATAGTGATGATCGAACATTTCGTTTGTTATTTTTGCTTCTTGTAGTTGTTTAGGACTAACTTCCTCCTTACATGAAATTAAAAGAGTGATAATAGTAATTACTGCTGAGTATTGTTTGAGCATGACTAGTTTATTTTCGAATGTGATTAATTCTTAATTCATTTTTTACCTTATGAGCCCTGTTCTAGATGGTGCTTTATCTTTTATTATATGCTTCTACAAGAACTAAAATGTATTTTTGACAATATTGAAAGTCTCTACTTTAGATTATTGCCGATAATTTTGATCCAGTTTTGATTTTATACCTTCTCCAATTTTGGCCGCGATTATATTTATTCAATTGTCCTTAACGAGACATCCGGGTCAATTATTAACTTTCCTTAATACATTCATTTTCCGGGTACCAGCACAGGTGTTATTGTAAATATTTGGACATTTATAGCAAACAGGGCTTGGTTAAATATTCTTAGAGTTTGGCGTGAGTGGAGTTTGAGTTGAATGATTGTACTGAGATTGTGGGTAAGGACTTTTTCATAAAAAATAAGTTTAATTAAGATAAATTGATAGATGACACCAATAGCTAATATAAAATTAAAAGGCTATAAATATATAAAAATAACTTAAAAAGTTTCGTTTCATTATTTATATGCGATAACCAGGTGAAGTCTGTAAAGAGTTTTCTTCTTATGACTTGTAGGGGGTTAGTTAATATGAACGTTGGTCACATAGAAATAGAATAACAGGAAAAGTTGGGGTCTACTTTAATATCAAAATTGCACCAAAGTTTTTTCCGAAAGTATTGGTGTTTAGGTTTCATGTGAAATCTGGCATGACTGGTGTTGAGGGTTGCTTTTTCCTAATGTGTAATTATTTTCATTTGGCTATCAGCGGTTTTTTTTAAATTTTTAATTGGGTCTTTAGGTATTTGTTCAAATATTGACCATGGCCGCTCGACTTTCCTATAAGGCTTTTCTAAGTACTTCCCTTGGTTCCACGAGCTCTCTTTTTCTTGAGTTTACCTTTTCTTGAATTTACTGTTGTCCATCTATTGGACCTCATCATTTTAAGGATTAAGGCGTATTACTTTAATTCTAGACAGCCTTAAATATTGCGTGTCAATCCTCGGGTAATTACGAAATAATTTAGTTTTTGCGGCCTGAAACTAATAGAAATAAGCGTGAATGGTCTTCTTACCTCTAGGTTAGTTTAATAGGGGCTTATATCTTATATGGAAAGAATTTAGCCTTGAATGCATCATATCAACCTTGGACGTCCAATATTATGGTAAGCTTCATTATAACATTGTGTCGATATTATATGATTATATCGACAAAACATAATTTTTATGCTGTTTAAGCAGCCTTAAGTTTGCTACCACACATGTTTTTAGTCCATTGGAATTTAAAAACGGTCCTACGAACGGGCAATATTGCCTTTTGGACAACTTAATTTTTTAGCCTGGCAGTAATAGTTGTATTGATGGGTAGTTACAAGTTGGGGAATTATTTATTCTTAGTGCTCCGATATTAAATTAATTTTAATGTATACTTGTTTTTTTATTATTTTTTATTATTTTTGAATCAAATGAAAGTAAAAGAAAAATAATTTATTACTTTTTTGTTATTTTTATATTAAAATTAAAGGGAGACTTAATTTTATGCTTATTTCTGAGAACAATTTTACATTTCATAACCAATTAAATGCTTTAATAATAACTAAAAACTAATTTCATGAAAAAAAAGATCATTTTAGCTCTTAGCTTGGTATTATTCCTGTTGCATACAGCGTATGCCCAGCGACTGAGTGTTTCGGGAACAGTCACTGAGGCAAATGGCGGACCATTGCCGGGGGTCAATGTTCTAGAGCAGGGAACAACAAACGGTGTGCAGACAGATTTTGATGGTAATTATACAATTAATGTGTCTACAGGAAGTACCCTGGTCTTTTCATACCTCGGAATGAAAACACAAACCGTGGTTGTTGGCTCTTCTACCACTGTGAACCTTAGTATGGAGGAAGATTCTAGTCAATTGGATGAGGTCGTCGTAACTGCTTTGGGAATCAAAAGAGAAACGAGGGCCTTGGGTTACGCTGCCCAGGAAGTAAAAGGTGAAGAGTTTACAGAAGCAAGGGAAACCAACATTGCTAATTCACTGGCAGGTAAGGTGGCAGGTGTGCAGGTGACGAATATCGCCACAGGTGCAGGTGGCTCTTCTAGAGTGGTCATCCGAGGGAATAGTTCGATTTCTGGAAATGATGCGCCACTTTATGTGATTGATGGTGTGCCTATTGATAATCAGAATCTGGACCCTGCGGATTACGCTGGGGGAGGTGTCGATTATGGGGACGGAATTTCAGGTATAAACCCTGATGACGTAGAGTCCATGACTGTGCTAAAAGGCCCTAATGCAGCGGCGCTTTATGGTGCTAGAGCAGCCAATGGGGTGATTTTGATCACTACCAAGTCTGGTTCTTCAAGGAAAGGCTTGGGAATTTCATTAAATTCAAATGTAACCATGGATGAAGTGGCAACAGTTCCAACCTTTCAAAATAGGTTTGGAATTGGTTATGACTATACTTCCTTTAATGGAGGTGGATCAACAATTATTGATGGGGTCGAATATGAAGTAATTCTTCCGAATGAGGGTAGTACAATAATGAGTTGGGGGCCCTTACTTGAAGGCCAGTTGGTGGCAGATTGGGCGGATCCGACAAAAGTCATGTCAATGATTCCTTATCCCGACAATGTTAGGAACTTTTTTCAAACGGGATATACGGCAACAAATACTATAGCCTTGAATGGAGGTAATGACAAGGCCAACATGAGGCTTTCGATATCGGATTTAAAGAATGAAGGAAATATTCCTGGAAGTACTTTTAACCGACAAACTGTCAATTTTAGAGGTATGGCAAAAATTACAGACCAATTGTCGATTGATGCCAAAGTCAATTATATTCACCACAAGGGAAGTCAACGGCCTGGTGTTTCTGCAAGTTCTTCAAATATAATGAGCGCACTGATTCAGTTACCAAGACATGTTGATATGGAAAAAGCAAGGAACTATAAGGATGAGAATGGGAATCCCCTATTTTATACCACAAGGTTCGAAAACCCCTATTGGACCATTAATGAAATTAGAAATGAAGATGAAAGAGACCGTATAATTGGCCTTGTATCCTTAAGGTACGATATGACCGACTGGCTTAGTGTTCAGGGAAGAACAGGCATAGATTTTTATACTGATGAACGTTTCAATAGAAGTGCAATTGGTAGTCGTAGTGCACGAACAGGATTGGTAAGTAATTACACTTGGCATGTGAAGGAACGTAATAGCGATATACTCTTGATGTCCAAAAAAGATTTTTCAAACAGTTTTTCAGGTTCGTTAACTTTAGGGGCAAGCCAATTGGTTTCCAGTAGGGAAGTTACTGGAGCGAAAGGAACCAATCTTAGGGCGCCTGGGTTATATCACATCAGCAATGCCAACGAGGTAACTCCCAGATATGAAAAAGTGGAAAGGCAAATGAATTCGGTATTCGCAGCTGGGCAAATAGCTTACAAGAATTATCTTTTCTTGGATGGTACTGCAAGAAATGATTGGTCGTCCGTTTTGGGTCGGAACAATTATTCGTTTTTCTATCCTTCGGTAGCTACGAGTTTTGTATTTACCGATGCCTTCGGATTGAAATCCAAGGCACTTACTTTTGGTAAATTAAGGGCAGGGTATTCCGAGGTTGGGAACGACTCTAATCCGTATCTAACTACCACCGGATATACCAGCTCGACCCAAACCATAAATGGACAGGGTATGGCTCAAATACAAAATAGGATACCAAATCCCGATTTAAAAAATGAACTGACACAAGCGGTAGAATTTGGCGCAGATATTCGCTTGTTCAATAATAGGATAGGTGTTGATGTGACTTATTACAATTCATCCACAAATAATCAGATATTGCCCGTGAATATCTCAGACGCCACCGGTTTTGGGACAATGGTAATCAACGCTGGTGAAATAACCAATGAAGGAATTGAATTGTTGATCAACACTACTCCAATTAAAATGTCCAACAGTTTTAAATGGGACCTGATTTTTAATTATGCTAAGAATAAATCAAAGGTTGTATCCCTGGTGGATGGAATCGAGGCACATCAAATGGGACAAGATAGATGGGGGACAATTGAAGCTAGGCCAGGAGAAGACTTTGGAAATATTGTAAGTTTTGCGTATAAACGAAATGAAAAAGGCGAAAAATTATTGGATAATTTTGGAAGATACCAACGGGATGGCACAGAGGTGAAGGTTTTAGGGAATATTCAACCAGACTGGGTCGGAGGACTTACAAATCGTTTTTCGTACAAGGGCTTTACCTTGAATACCCTTATCGATATAAAAATGGGAGGAGAATTATTATCAGGTACTAAATATATTCAAGCTGCACGAGGTACAGGCGTATTTACAGACCAGAATCTCTTTCAAAATTCAGAAGGTGAATGGGTGGGAATAGCCGACGGTGTGATGGAAAACGATTATTATATAGATGACGGAAATGGGAATCAGGTTTTACATCTTTCAGCAGGCGAAAAGAGTGACATTGAATTATCTAGGCTTGATTTAACGGGGCGGTGGACCAGAAACGATATTTTGGAGGAGTTTGTTCTTGACGCAAGCTATATTTCACTACGGGAAGTTAGCCTAGCTTATGATTTTCCTAAATCATTATTAAAGAAATCTGTGTTTTCTAGCGCCAAAATTTCCTTGGTAGGAAGAAACCTTTGGTATATCGAAGAGCACATGCAAGGTATCGGTATTACCCCTGAAGCAGCCTTTAGTTCTCAATCTAGCACACAAGGATCAGAGTCTTATACCCTTCCATCAACAAGGAGTTTTGGAGTAAATCTCAATTTGGGATTTTGATATGATAGCAATTATCGAATTTAATAATGAGGCAATGACCAAAACCTTATTTAATTATTGATGTCAATCTCATTGTAAGTTGCGCATAAGATTTAAATGATATAAACAAATAAATACGAAGTGATGAAATATAGTAATTTAATTAAAATGTTTTCTGTGATTGCCACGGTGCTTGTAATTGGCAATTCATGTACTGATGATTTCGAAAGTTTGAATACAGATCCATCCTTGTTAACGAAAGAACAACTTGATGAAGCTTTACTCTTAACTAAAGTACAAAAAGAGGTTTTTATAAGTGATAATAAGCCTACCGGTAGAATTGCCAGTTTTGCGGGTTATTGGGCGTCCGGAGGTGGTCTCATTTTTGATGCTACTGATTATGGAGGAGAATTTAATAAAGGGTATAACAATCTTCTTAATGTATCAGAAATAATCAGGTTGACCAATAATAATCCTGAAAAAATTAATAGAAATGCCATAGCTCGGGTTATGCGAGTATATATCTTTCAATATCTGACGGATTTATATGGGGATATTCCTTACTCAGAGGCAGTGCAACCGTCCGAAGAAGTGATAGCACAACCGAAGTACGACACACAAGAGAGTATTTATAAAGATATGTTGAACGAACTTAAAGAAGCTGCTGGTGATCTTGATGAAAATTCTACTGATAACTTCGGTAGTGCTGACTTGATCTATGCCGGTGATATTATTAAATGGAAAAAATTAGCCAATTCTTTGAGGTTGAGATTGGCACTAAGGGTACGTTATGTAGATCCTTCTCTTGCTTCAACAGAGATTAGCGATGTACTTACTTCGGATTTTATTCAAGATAATAGTGAAAATGCCTTTGTCACAACCAGTGACGATTTTGAAAGCAATCAAAATTCGTTATACAATGAAATTGTGTTTAACAATGGGGCAATTAATGGATATATGGGTAAAGCGATTATTGATATCTTAAATGAGGGTGAAGACCCGAGACGTCCCATAATGGCAACACCTACGCCTAGATCAGTTGCACTGGCAGAAAGTCAGGATGACCCAAGCTTATTGAATTACAGAGGTAGGCCAATCGGCCTTTTGGGGGAAAATGAATTTGCAATGTATCAGGATAGTGTCCTAAGTAAGGTTGGAGTAAAATATAGGGAGCCTATTGTGGATTTATATGTGATGGATTATAGTGAAGTATGTTTTGCACTTGCTGAATCAAAATCGATATTAGGTCTGGGCCAAACGGATGCAGATACTTGGTATAAAAGAGGTATTAGGGCAAATATGGAACTTCATGGGGTCGACAATGCCGATATTGATGAGTTTATGTTGGACCCTATTGCAACCCTTCAAGGAAATGCAGAAGAACAGTTGGAGCAAATTATTAGGCAGAAAAGTGTTGCTCTTTTCCCTAATATCTATGAAGCATTCGCCGAATGGAGAAGGACAGGTTATCCTAAAATATTAATAGGATCAATGGTTGGCGATACCGATGGTCAAATACCAAGGAGATTAACGTATCCTTTTGCCGAAGCTAACTTTAATAGCTCCAATTATGAAGAAGCTTCTGATAGAATCGGCGGAGATGGTTTACTGACCAAGGTGTGGTGGGATGCAAATCCCAATGTACCATTTGAACATCCCGGTAGCATATTTGATTAACTAAATAAAATGAAATGGCAACAGATGATTGTTTAAAGTTCATTTCCATAGTTGTCTATATATTCGAGATGTTTAATATTTGATCTGCTTACCATCCTATTCTGCGTTTGAAAGAAATTGATCAAAGTCTCAACAATTGGAAAGATATGGGCGAAAATATTTAGTTCAACTAAAAATGTCAAAATATATAATGCATAATTGTTCAAAACGGAGTTAGTTGAGTTGGTTGAGTTAGTTTGGAATTAGGGGTGGCTTTATGGCTTAACCCCTTTTCCATTTAACAAAATATTAAATTGTATTATATGAAAAACAACCATAAAGATATTTCTATTATGGTGTTAACTTATCTAGAAAGGCTAGGTCTAGAATAACAATGTTATACTTAGCTGAATAAAACCATAAATGGGGTAATTAAACTTGAATTGACTACCCAAGAAAACTGAAAAGAAGTAATTGTTGGCCTTGTCAAGAAAAAGGTTCTTAAGGGGCGCAAATAAATTTGTTACGATCGGACAGTTTCATGGGTGTATTCAAATGGATAACTGTAAAATGGCTCCTTGGTTTTTGATTCACCTTTATCGAAATTTTATGAATTTACTAATTACCAAGATATACCCAAGTCGATCCATTTTAAATACGCTGAATTATATGGTAAAACAAGGACTAAATTCCCATTTCCACGCCAAGAATCCTGACCGGTCGTAGTGTGAAGTTCTTTGGGCAGAAGTTCCGTAAAACGATTATGAAATGGGGTGACGTTGGAGCTAAATAAAGCAAGACCACCCAATTTCAATGGTGAAGTGGAGCTTGTCCAGAAAAAAGATTTGTAAGTAATTTACGTAGTGAAAGCTATTAAGGACCTGAATGGAAGGTGTGTAAACTTGGCAAGATAAACTCCTGTTTGGAATTATGTCAAGGCGATGCAAAATGAGAGCAGTGAACACTTCCAAGAACATAACTATAAAACAGACCTGTGGTATAGGAAAACTATCCCGAAAGGAAACCCCAAGGATTAATTAAGCCGTAGTTTCGTGTGTTTTTTAAGGCGGATATCGAAGGGATATCTATAAATCCCACGCTTTAGAACATTAGGAAAAAGTGCATATTCAATATTCAATAAGTCAATATTTATAAATGTCAATCCACATGTGCACAAGATAAAAACAATAGTTGCTTAAATATTAAATTAATTAATTTCAACTCCGAATCCTGATTTTCCGCCAATACTCAGCTCTCCATTTTTCAGAATAAACCCTCCATGAACTAGATCTTCTGCTAAGTCAAGACTACCGTCCAAATCCAGATATTTAGTATTCGGGCAGGCAAACGCGGCGTGTAATGCGGCAGTAATACTTACAATACTTTCATCGTTACAACCCCAAAAGAGATCTATATTGGCAGCTTTAGCGATTGTTGCGATTTCGAAAGCCCCGATAAGGCCTCCACATTTCATCAACTTAATATTATAGACGCCAAAGATTTGTGGTTTTACAGCTAAAGTTACTGCACTAGTGCTATTTTTAAGACTTTCATCCGCCACTAATAATTTTCTAATTTTTTCATCCAATTTAACCAACTGGCTCTCATCTCCTACCGGGATAGGTTGTTCAATTAGTTGTAGATTATACTTCTCCGTTGCACGAACGAATTGTAATAGTTGCTCTTTTGTATAACCTTGATTGGCATCTACACGAATAGTTAATTTTTTAAATCTTTCATTAAGCTTTATTACTCTTTCGATATCAAGTTCAATGTCTAGTCCAGTTTTAATTTTAAGCACATTAAATCCCAAACTTTCATATTCTCTTGCTTCTCTTAAAGTTTCCTCAACACCCATAATACCTATAGTACAGGAAGTAGGTAGTCGTTCAATACATTGTCCGTACAGTCCTACAACAGGGATGTCTAAATATTTACCAAATGCATCGTGTAAGGCTATATCCCATATGGCAAGAGTTCCTGGTTTATTTGGAAAAGCGGTTTCGATACTTTTGATTATATTCCTGAAGTGGCGAATATCCTTCCCTACAAAAGATTGGCAAAAATCTGAAATACAATTCTCTAGAGTTTGTGAAGGAGTTTCGCCTACTACCTCGAAATTTGGATTGGCAGAACCGATACCTATAATCCCGTTTTCCAATGTAACCACAAGGAATATATTCTTTACATCGGAAATTTTTTGGTAGGCAATGCTATATGGCTTTGAAAGGGCTAAATTTTGAGAGAATGCATTAATTTCTTTTATTTTCATTTTTTAGTGATTTAAGGACTGTAATAATTTCTTGAACTCCTTCTTCAATTGGCAGAACCACTGGAAGATTTAATAAATTCTTTAATTCCGATTTCGTGAATTTAGCTTGTTCAAATGAGAAGCCATTTGTATTTAGTGCAATGGCTATAACTTTAGATCCAAATTTTTCAATAATTTCGATTTCTGATTCCAGGGATGGTATATTACCCCATTCCGAATTGTTATCGAAATATTTTCTGTTCGGTGCATGGACTAGTACCACATGTTTGGCATTTCCAGAAATAAGCATTTCCAATCCACATGGTCCACTTGGATTTCTTAAACTAGATTGCCCTTCCAAAAATATCATGTCCGGTTTGGTGTCATAGCAACAACTAATTATGGAATGTTCCAATTCTCCTGATACAAAATCATTAATAGTGGAATCGAATATAAAACCATACTTGCTACCTTGCATCCAACCTGTCTGACCGGTATAAATCATTTCTGCATGGATATCAACTTTGTTGCAGGCTTCGATCATTAACTGGGTGGTGGTACGCTTTCCCATGGCACAGTCCATTCCCAAAACGGCGATAATTGGAATATCTATGTTAAAGATTTCGCCGGTCCAAAAATGAAGATCTTTTATAGATTTTGGTTTGCGAATATCAATCAACTCAACCTCATTTTTGGCTGCAATTTTTACAATATCTTCCTCCTTACACAGTAAGTCGTGAAGACCATTGACAATATGGATTTTATAAGTAATGGCTTGCTTAATCGTGCTTAATATAGTTTTGGATAGTATACCTCCCTTTGTGGCTACCCCAACGATTAGATAGTCTATGCTGATAAATTTTGTAATTGCCTCGTCAATTGATGCAACTATAGGAATTCCTCTATGCTTCCCATCTAGAATTTCTCCTGCGTCCAAACCTGCATGTTTTGAATCGATAACACCCAGCACTTCAAAGCGATTAGATCCTCGGATCAGTCCGTGGGATGTTTTCGCATACTCCGTATGTAAAAGACCATCTGTAACGATAATTGCTTTTTTTTTCATTATTGAATTCTATTTTCTTGTGTTAATTTGCAGCAGCCAGGTCTCATAGGCTGCTGATACCCTAGATTTTGGTGCCTAAAAGGTTTTTACTTTCTGGTCATTGGGATATCCTTTGTCCAAATAGGAGTCGTATCAGAGTTGTTGTTTTTTCCAATTATTTCCTTATATAATTCCGGTCTCCTGGATTTTCTATACCTCCATCCCCCTGACAATTCTATTTTTTCTTTAGTGATGGTTGCAATTGTCAGATCATTTTCAAATGAATTTATTTCAGATAATATTTCGCCATAGGGATCAATAACCATGGAGTTGCCGTTTTTCAAATGTTCCCCGTCGTAACCTATCGGGTTGGTAAAGGCGTAGTAAACTCCGTTATCATAAGCTCTAGCTGGAAGCCACCTCATTAACCATCCTCTACCTTTCGGACCACTAAATTCGAGTCTTAAGGGAACGGGGTCTTCATGCCTGTTTTGCCAAACCATATCATCAACATAGCCTCTACCTGGCATGTAGGATGGCGTACAACCTGTAACATGTGGTGCAAAAATTAATTCTGCTCCCTTTAATACGGTGGCCCTGACGTTTTCTATGACGTTGTTGTCATAGCAAATTAAAATACCACACTTCCACCCTAACAATTCAAAGACCACGTACTCGTTTCCAGCCGACATATACTGGTTTATAAATGGGTGTAATTTTCTGTACTTTGTGATAAGACCTTTGCTGTTTACACATATGTAAGTATTAAATATACTATCACCCTCCTTTTCAACAAGGCCCGCAAGGATAGGTATATCATATTTTTTGGATATCCTTATCAATTCTTGGGTGCTTTTTCCCAAGGGCACATCCTCCGCTAACTCCGTAATCTGTTCTAAGTTCAAATCCTTTGTAAAAGTGTAGGCAGTGATCGACATTTCATGAAAGCTGATGACATCTGCTCCCTTACTTTTTGCTTTTTTTGTTAAACCTTCAATAGTTGATAGATTATATTTTTTATCTCCATCTCGTGGCTGGAATTGTGCAACTGCAATATTCATGTTTTTTGGAATTATTCCTATGTGGTTCTTATTTTTAGTTAACTGTTTGGTTCTCCTCTTTTGTTTCTTCAATACCCATTAGGAAAGCAGCTGCAATTGCTGAAACCATACCGATTATTATAATAAAATGTGGTATTATGTTATAAATGGCCAAGGATATAACAACAGTTAAGACTGGTGACAGCGCTGTAGTCATCGGAGCGACAATAATTGCTTTTCCAAACCTGAATGCGTAAACGAGAAATAATACTCCAAAGGCATTCAAGAATTGGATTATGGCCGTCAAATAAGGCCCATCAAAATTCCAATTGATTGGTTCTGAGAAGTCGGTCAAATAAATTGCCATGGGAATAAGTAAAACCGATGAAACCATCATATAAAAAAAGATGCTTTCTGCTTTCATTGATTCATTTGCAAACCTCATTATAAACCCTTGGGCGCCCCATGCTAGCAGAGGTATTAATGTTAAAATCAGCCATAAATATCCTTCGACTGTTTTATCTCCAGGCGGTTGATAGGAAAGCATTAGGATAGCGAGAACAGCAATGCCGATCCCAAGCCACCCCAAAAGCCCAGTTCTCTCTTTTAAAAATACGACAGCAAGTAAGATTGTAACAACGGGAGTCAAAGAGAGCAGTGGAAAAACGAGGTATGCAGGTGCTATTTTTAATGTTATAAAAAGAACCAATTGTCCGATTGATCCCAGGAGGCCTATCGAAAAGCCCAAGAACATTGCCTTTTTGTCATACTCTAATTGCCAATTGTTAATTTTCAGGGCTACAACGGCAGCTGGAATCATTGTACATGCCCATACTACATATCCTAGGGTTGCCGGAAACCCATTTTTTTCGGGGATTTCAACAAGTGCCCCCCAGATACCTAAGAATATAACATGTGTTATAACAAAAAATAGCCAATTCTCTTTTTTCATATTTCCTAATTTTAATGATTTTTACTTTGTTTAAATATCTAATTACTATTTTGTAAAAAGACATTAAGGGATGTAAGCTTAATCATCGCTTATATGTAAATCAAACCAATTTATCATGCGCCTGTACAGGTCCTGCCTGTTTTTAGGTGTTAAGTTAGGCCTCCAACCATGCCCTTCTCCTATATATTGTACCATGGTTGTTTTTACACCTAATTTCTTTAATGCCACATACATTTCCTCTGCCTGTGATATGGGAACCTCATTATCCGTTTCACCATGAAGGAATAATGTAGGTGTATTTACCTTGTCCACACACCTCAAGGGAGAACATCTCCATAAAGCGGTGTAGTTGTTATAGATGTTACCTTTAAATTCCGATTCCATGAGGGAACTCAAAATAGAGGTTCCTGAAAAACTGATAAGATTACTTATTCCCCCATCTACAACTGCGGCCTTAAATCGATTGGTTTGGGTAATAATCCAGTTAGTCATATAACCTCCATAGCTTTGACCAGTAACCACTAATTTTTGCTTGTCTATCCAATTGTTCAAATTAATGACATAATCTAGACCATTCATTAAATCTTTATAGTCGCCCCCGCCCCAATCCATCAAATTTCCATTGGAAAATGTTTGCCCGTAGCCACTACTACCTCTTGGATTGATAAACAAAACCCCATACCCACACCCAGCAAGTAATTGCATCAGTTCTTCGAATTTATAGCCAAACATATTATGGGGGCCACTATGAATGACCAAAGCCAGGGGGTACTTTTTCATGGCATCAAAATTTATAGGTTTCATTAACCATCCATGTATAGGTGTTTCATCAAAGCTTTTAAACCAAAAAGATTTGGCATTCTGCAGCTCAAATTCATCGATTAGGTTTTTATTTTCATAGGTTAACTGTTGTTTTGTACAACGATCCGGTTGAGTAATAAAAATTTCATCAGGATTTTGAATATCGGATCTAGAGTAACATATTTTTTCAACCTTAAAATCCATTGAGTATTCATGAACACTATAATCTCCGTCCTCTAAAACTGCTTTAATTTTTTTAGAGTCGAGGAACACCTTAAGCAATGTTAACCTACCTTCATTTTCTGCGGTGAAATAAATGTATTTCGCATTAGGGTGCCAAGAAATATTATCTACTCTCCGATCTAGAGATTCGGTTAAACAAATGGAAGTTCCTCCATAAGATGGTAAATAGAACGCATGTGTATCCTCAGCCATACTATCGTTGGTGTTTATTAAGCCAGTTGTAGCCAGATATGCAATGAAATTCCCATGTGGAGACCATTTTGGCTGATAAGCCGTTCCTTTACTTTCGGTAAGCTTAGTTACTTCTTTCGTTTCTATATTAATTTTCCATAGGTCATTAAGTTGATTTCCATCAGGGTTTAATGATCTATTGGAGATAAATGCTATCTCCGAAGTATCAGG
This sequence comes from Arenibacter sp. S6351L, assembly GCF_023016025.1. Classification (NCBI taxonomy): domain Bacteria; kingdom Pseudomonadati; phylum Bacteroidota; class Flavobacteriia; order Flavobacteriales; family Flavobacteriaceae; genus Arenibacter; species Arenibacter sp. S6351L. The sequence goes on from NZ_JALKBB010000015.1 coordinate 86,458, forward strand.
GGACCAGGAGATAGAGTGGTGGTTATATGGCCCTTCGGTAATCATTTCTGGCACGCCTCCTGAAACTGGAATAATGAAAATTTGTGTAAATCGATTATCATTGTAATAAGTTCTGCCAACTCCTCCTTTAGACTTATATAGAAGTCTGTTGAATACTCTTGTCCCTGGATCTTGTTTATTGTTGGATTTAATAATAGGTGCGCTCAGATACGCAATATATTTCCCGTCGGGAGACCAAATTGGACTCTTGTCCTCCAAATGGTTTATGAAATGGGAGGAATGATATATTTTGGCAAGTCGTATTGTATTTCTCTTTAATAAATGATAAATACATAAACTCCCATCCTCTGATTCATAGGCTATTTCCAAGCTAGAAGGAGACCAACAATAGGCAGTTCCTTTTGCAATTGTTTTTTTGATCGTCCTATCCGGAGAAGTGATTGTAATAAGATCGCTCCTAGTGTTTTCAGTCAAACTCTGAACGCTAGTTCCATAAACGATGTGGTTGCCGTCAGGTGATATCTTTGGTGAATGTACCTGACGGACTTTAGTTAAATCGTTTATAGTAAATCTCTTTGTTCTATATGATTCGCTCATAACATATTTAATTCAAATTCTCAGATGTTATTGAAAATTATTTTGGAATTTGGTTGCTAATAGTATTCATTATAAATACCGTTGTAAATAATGGCAGATAATGAACTATAATCTGCATATTGTAGGCTATTTCCAACTTTTTAGACCTGTACTGCTGTTTGAATGGCAGTGAACTGACTTAAAACCTTAACAGTTCGGTCATTTGCAAATTTGATTTTGCACCTCGGAATCAATCCTCCGTAAATAGCCGTAGTAAATATATTTATGATCTTTGTTACGCTCCTTTTCCAGAGAATCTAGCGGTAAACATGTCCAACTCCTTTCCGGTTAATTTGGTCAAGCTTTTGTATAAAGATGGGCGACGGGCTGTAATCCACCTTTGTCCTGTATTGTCATTTAGGAGACTTGCGTCCAATTTGGCAATAACCATGTCATCGGCCGCTTTCCATGTTTCAGTAATAATTCTGCCATAAGCATCTATTATCATTGCATTTCCTGTTCGAATTTCGTCGTCGTCTTTTCCAACTCCGTTACTGAATACATAGAAAACCCCATTATCATGAGCTCGACTAGGAAGCCAACGTAAGAGCCATCCTCGGCCTTTTTCCCCTTTAAATTCCTTTTCAATGGAAATAGGGTCTTTAATGCGGTTTTCCCATAGGGCAGAATCAATTATTCCCATAATGTTCTGATCGCTTGTTCTACACCCTCCAGTTTGGTGTGGGGCAATAATTACATCAGCCCCCATTAATGCAGTTATTCTTGTATTTTCAATAATATTATTATCATAGCAAATAAGTATACCAACTTTCCACCCGAAAGGAGTATCTATTACAGTGTATTCATTTCCGGAAGACATATGTTCATTTACAAAACAATGTAGTTTACGATGATACTTGACAGTTCCGTCTGGCATCACAACTATATACGTGTTATATAAATTATCCTTGTGGTTTTCTATTAGTCCTGTACAAATAGTAATATTGTATTTTTTTGACATTTTTACTATTAATTGTACACTCTTACTATCTGACATATTTTCAGACAATGCCATTAAATCTTCTTTGGATAATTTTCTTAGGTACCAATAGCCTGTAATACAACATTCAGGGAAAACAATCATGTCAACATCATTTTTGCATGCCTGTTGGACAAATTCTTCGATTTTATTGATATTGTACACCTTGTCTCCATTTTTATGCTCAAATTGAACGCTAGCTACTTTTATGTTTTCCATCTTTAGATTAATTTTTTAATTATTGAGATATTTTTATGTCCTAACCTTTTTTTATTCTCTCATCTAATGGATACATTTTTATAGATATAGAGGAGTATTAAATACTATAATTATCATTTTGCTATTTTTAATAGTCTGTTTTCATCCAATTATAAGGTTGTCGTTTTATCCAGGTGCCTCTAGTGAAATCTGGGAAATATTGTGGCTCACCATTATTTTCAATAGATGCCTCGGATAATGGAGTAACAGCGCTCCAAGCCGCAGCATCATAAACGTCCATTGGAGGGGCAATGTCTCGCTTGGCAGATTCCACAAAGGCATCTATTACAAAAAAATCCATTCCTCCGTGACCAGCCCCTATAGCCTGACCCCCATACTTTTTCCAAAGAGGATGATCGTATTGTTCTAGCCATTTGTTGGCATCATCCCACTTGTGATGTTCAGAATCTCCCTCAATATAGATTCTATTTCCATCTACTTCCCACAATCCATTTACTCCTTGTACCCGAAAACCTAAGGAATATGGCCTTGGTAAATTGCAATCATGTGTAACAATGATAGTTTCGCCTTTCGCTGTCTCTATAGTTGAGGTTATGACATCCCCCAATTTCCATTTTAATTTAGCATTGGGATGTAGCTGACCACCTTTAGGGTGGTTTATTATATAGTTGTGAAGCCCCCTCGCTTTACTCGCATTTGATGTCAATGTCATAAGCCTATTTCCTCGATTGATGTCGGCCATTATGGCAATCGGCCCCAGGCCATGTGTTGGATATATATCCGCGTTTCTTAGCAAGGAGTGTTGGGTTCGCCATTTGGCTTCAGAAATTCCATTTTTTCCGAATTCGACCCCTCCTCCTTTGTGTTGTATGCCGTCATTGAATTTCACGTCCCTCAGGTCATGTTGGTAACCACACCTGAAATGGATAAGCTCTCCAAAAATGTCTTGCTTTACCATATTAAGTATGGATAGAACGTCCCGTCTATAGGCAACGTTTTCAAGAATCATAAGATGTGTGCCTGTTTGTTCATGTGTATTTACTAAATCCCAACATTCCTCAATTGTATTTGCGGCAGACACCTCTATTCCTACATATTTTTTTGCTATCATTGCATCTTTGGCCATTATTGTATGCCAAAGCCATGGGGTAGAGATGATAACAGCGTCAACTTCTTTTAATTCGAGTAAATTTCGATAGTCATAATCATTACTTCCAAAAGTTTTGGGTATTAATTTGCTAGATTTTGATATTGACTCTAAAGCCAAATTAATCCTAGATGGATTTATGTCGCAGATTGCAGTTATGTTCACATCATCCCTCAGTAAGATGTTTTTTAAATGGCCGGCTCCTCTTTGGCCTATACCAATCAGTCCTAGATTCAATCTAGGCTGTTTTTGATCATTGATGAGTTCCATTGTAGTCGTCGGAATAACAGCTATTCCAGTTCCAAACATTGTTGAATTTTTTATAAAGCTTCTTCTTGTGCTCATAATTTAATTACATTTCTACTTTAAACTAAAATGTCTTTTTAATGTTGACTAACGATTATTGTTGTTGAGGTGATTGGTGAATTTTGGCAAACAATTTAGATACAATCAAATATTTGTTTCGTATTGTTTCTTTTTGGTTGTTAAGTGTAAATTTATATTATTTTTTCATATATATGAAAGAATATGATTACTTTATTTTTGTGATATATCAAAAAGTACAATCGATTGTACTTTTTGATAGCTCTTAAAATATCACAATCAGAATATGACTGCTTTTTTGAAAGACGTTGTCTTTCCCTTGATATAACAAGTGGAAGGGCTTCATCCGCATCCTTAAATGTAAGGCCAAAAATGTCCAGAGGATCCATGACCTTATGGCCAACACAAAACTTTGCCTAAACTGAGATATGACCCAAAGAACAATAAATTACTAAAAAAAATCTTGGGTGGCCTAGCGTTAATAACCAAATTAAAGACTCTATCTAAAAACTGGATAGTGGCCTTTTTTAACCTACCAGCTTCGATGTTAGTATCACTCTGTCTTCACAGAATTCAATTGTGATTGCCCCAGAATTTCAAGATAGATATCGTTATTTGATTTCACTGAATTCTATTTACAATGGCTAATGGGAATGGGACTGGAGAAAATAAACAAATAAGAGTATAACAAACTGACTCCATATTACCTGTTCTTATTGTTAATTTTAGTGTTTAATGTCCAAGTTCATTTTTTTTTATTTTCCTATATACTATTTTATCACTAGTGAATTGGTACTATAAGTAGTTACCATTTTCTTTAGTAAAGGGTTTGCTGTATTCAAATATGGCCGGACCACCTCCAGTGTGCCAGAACAGTACATTTGATTTTTCTGGGATTTTCCTGCTTCTTAAAATATCAATCATTCCGTTAAAAGCTCTACCTGAATAAACGGGATCTAAAATTATCCCTTCTTGTTGAGCTAATTCTAAGATTGTATTTTTCTCATTTTCATTCAAATTGCCATAACCATCTTTATCATAATCTTTGTTTAATGGAATATTGGTAAGACCAAATTGTTTGTCCATTTTTAAATAATTGAATCCCTCGTTTATGATTTCTAGAACGATTTTTTCTAATGGCCGGCCGTTGGTCTGATCTTTATCTACATTAATGGGAATTAACTTGTAGTTTAAGTTATAGTATTCAATTCCCAAGGTTAATCCGGCTTGCATTCCGCCTGAACTTGAAGGGAAAAAGATATAGTCAATAGTTAAATCACTATCTTTCAATTGTTTTTTCAATTCCTTGACGGCAATTATGAATCCTAAAGCGCCTATAATATTAGACCCTCCATATGGTATTACAAAACATCGATTATTTTTCTTTTCTAATTCTTTTTTAAGAACCAAAGTATCCTCACCCTTTCTATTGTTCCCTGTGAAATGAATTTGAGCTCCAAGTATAGAGGAAAGTAATAAATTTCCGGTATAAGTTTGTGGTTCATCTCCACCTAATAACAAATGACATTTTAAACCCGCCATTGCACAAGCGGCGGCGGTTTGTCGACAATGGTTTGACTGTTGGGCACCCGAGGTGATAATTGTATTATAGCCCCCATCCAAAGCTTGCTTAATTAAAAATTCTAATTTGCGAGTTTTATTTCCTCCACAAGCTAATCCAGTTAGATCATCTCTTTTTATAAAAATTGAATAGGCGGGAAATGATTTCGACATGTTTTGAAGTTCGTGTAAGGGGGTCGGGAAAAAACCTAAATTAAATTTATTTGTGAGCATTACATTATCATTTTTTACAATTTAATATTTATGATTACCATTGATGATTTCACAATGTACCTTTAATACATTATTGGGTCCATATCCTGGAGTAATCATAAAAAAGGAAATTCTATGGTGTAGGAGTTCTTGAATAGTATAATTTTATGGAATCACTTTTTCTCTTCCCAATTGGGCATTGAAATAGTGGCTTGATAGTTGGAGTAATTGTAAAGTGGATTTCGAAGTGGTTTATATAACCTATCTTCAGATGAAATATCCTCTTGTGTATAAACCCATATAGCGTGGGGATCCCAAACAACAATCTCGTCCCTGCCGTCTCCTGTAATGTCCATCACGGCATTGCACATATCGGGATGGCCATCATCAGGAAAATCCAATACCTTTCTTCCCCAACCATCAAATACACCTCCCTCATCAACATTCGGGTTCACAATGAAGAATTCCTCGGATTTCCCCGTCCAATTCACTGGCAATAGCATACTGCCGTATTGATTGGGTTCAAAATCGTGATAAATATCCCCGCTCGCATCATAAAAGTGTATAATACCTTGATTGCCCCAAAAATTCATTGAAATGGTCTCCAATCCTGGTAAGTCATCCCTAAAATTAGCTACCGCGGGGTTTTGCCCATGGCCGATATAGTGATGCTTTGTTATCTTCCCATCAAGGTCGGCAAAGAATAATCCTTCATCACTGGCGGCGCACATGATAATTGGATCCGAATCTTCTGTATATTTAACTACCGCAACGCCATCGGCATGGTCCTCCAATTCGTTCTCCAGTGTCCACATGGTGCTTCCATCATCATCCAATAGGCTATATCCTATGAGCAGCTCGTCCTTTCCATCCTCATCCACATCATAGGCGAATGGATAGTGGCCGGTATTAAGTTTATTGTACCAAAGGATATTTAATCGATCATCCATAGCCCAAACTCGTTCGTACCTATCTTTAATAATAATATCACTATCATAACCCTTACCTCTTAAATCACAGAAATAAAGACAATCACCTAAAATATTACCAAACATATTGTGTGTCTCCGGACTAATAACTTCTTGATCGGTAACAATTGGTGTCGTTTTTTTATATTTAATTTTACCAGTAGCGCCATCCGCTACGATCAATTCCTTGTTCATGGTATATATTACCTCGGACTTACCGTCATTATCCAGGTCATGTATTTGGAAGGCAACATCACTTGTTAGGTTGACTTTCCATGGGTCTGGGGTTCCCGTTTGCCAAAGGATATCCCCGTCGAAAGTCATGGCGGTCATGCAGCTCAATTCAGAATTCCGATCCTGTGGACCGTGATTTACGACCTGCCCCACTAAAACATCGAGTGTTCCGTCATTATTCAAATCTCCAAATCTCAGATTTCGACCGACACCGAATCCTGTGGTGTTGATTTTTTTCCAGACTTTCATTTTAGGCACGGATTCACTGATTTTCTCCAATTCAAGTGCATATCCATCCCGGGAAGTTTTTAGCTTTTGCAATTCATCATCAGATGTTTTGACGTCTATTCGGTGAAATTTTGTAGGTACATCGGCCAACAGCCCGACTTTACCCTTATGATAAGTATCATCCTCGGCATCAATAGTTACTTCCTTAATACTGCATGATATCTTGTTTTCTTCGACTTCTACTTTCAAAGTCAACGATTCCTCTTCGTTCCATCCAACAAGAGCAGAACCCAATATCACCTCATACGGCTTATGAAACCCCTTGGCATCGTCTACCATCTTGAGTACCAAGGAATCACCTTTTACGCCGGCGAAGTAATAATTTCGGTCATTTCGATATCGAAATACCAATCCGGATTGTAATTCCCTTGATTGCGGTGTAAACTGCAAACTGACAGAATAATTTTCCCAATCATGATCACCTGCAACCACCAAGGGATGGGTATGCTGTTTTCTGTCATTTGTCATTACCTGTATCATTTGACGGTCATCACCCTCTTGACGAACATGCCAAGCACGTTTGAAATCAGAATCCCAGGTAAAAGTTGAGACAGCCCATTGAGACCGGGGTGCCGCTTCATGTAAATAATGATATTCGGTATGAGCACCAACATCTACGGAGTATGGGCCTCTTCGAATCGAACTAAAATCATCGGTTAGAAGCACCTTATCATAACTATTCTGTTGTTGACACCCTGATAAGATAATCATTAACAGCAGAAATTGAATTGCATTTTTCATATCATAATTGGTTTTAAGGTCTAGGTATATATATTGTTTTTCTTCTTGGGATCTTATTTATAAGTTGCTTTTCCAATCCCACACAACATCTTTGTTCGCACTTATGCCTTCTTTTGGAAATGGATGCTGTTGGTCAAATGGATAGAGGGCTTCAATTTCTTCAATAACGATCCCATCTTCTTTCAAGGTTCCATCGGTATTCATAACCATTGAAAGATCAAGATTAAGGTGTTTGGCCAAAAAGGGATATACAGCGGCTCTTTTACTTGATTCGTATCCATGTTGCTCATCGGGAAAATGGGCATTTTCGACCATTTCAGCTTTACCGAATAATCCATAGATATATTGCTCGAACGGAAATTCGACCTGAGGAGTATATTCTGTAGCATCTGTGCCAACAGATACTAATAATAGCGGATTAGGTGCTAAGCAAGCTGCAATCTCCGCATTGTTATATTTGAATACTCCATCTTCTTGTATGCCCATACCAAGTTCGCAAATACACCCTCCAAAATGACGGTATGAAACCATTACAACGGGAACTGAAACCGAAATACGGGAATCTACAGCAGCAAGATGGAAAGTCTGAGTGCCACCGCCCGATGCGCCCGTACTGGCTATCCTTTTAGGGTCAACGCCTATACTGATAAGAAAATCAACTGATCTGATACTATTCCAAATTTGCAATTTCATGGTTTGAGGACTTTCGTGAACCCATCCAAATTCTGCAAGTTGCCCATACCCTACCATGTCATAGGAAAAAACTACTGCTCCCATACGTGCCATGGAGGCACATCGGTTCTGTACATCCGGTCTGTATCGGCCATAATTCTCTCTATTTGGCCAATGGCCATGTGGACTTAGAATACCAGCAGGTTTTTTTGTAGGTTTCAGTGGGCTATACAACGAACCGGTCACATAAACGCCCGGCAGACTTTCGAATGCGACATTTTGAACCCGATAGCCGTCATATTTTCTTATTGCCCCATAAATGGGATTAAGCGGGCATTTGTCTGGAAGAGGGTCTAAATCGGTTGCTTTTAGTATATGAGATTGGATAGCGTTGGCCCGTGTTCGCCAGTCTTCCGGAGTCAGGACTGATTGTTTGATTTCATCTAGGTGTTCCATGCCCTCAACTTCCGTCAGATGATAGATTTGCCCGGCTTTTGATCTTTCTGTGGAGGTATCGTCTTTAAACTTCTCTGCCTTATTGCTCTCTCTGCACGAAAGTATGTGACTGGTTGAGAATATGAGCAATGCAAGAATGAATATTGAATCAAGAATTGATTTCATCATTGCCGTAGTACATAATATTTTTATTTTCAAATTGCAGGGTTTTATTCAAGCCAAGACAGTACTCGTTCTGCTATGGCTTGATTATGTATGTTACTTTCTATTGTAAAATTGTTCGTAGTATTTTTATTGTTATATATGTCAATGGGGAAGGACATAATTTCTCTAATTTTTTGTTCATTAGCATTTAACCCATTCGCCTCTAGTGAGTTTATTATTAGTATTTTCTTGGGAGATATAGAAGCTATCAGATCAGGTAAGTCATATTTTGTAATTGCTCCCGGTACAACAGAGTGGATATAGGAGGGTTGGTAATCCCGGGTTAGAGCTATATCGGAATAACTTAAGAATGGTTGGATGAGACATACTTTATGAATATTCTGGTCGAATGTGGCAGCATGTAACAATTCGCTACCCAAAACACCTACTGAAATAGCTGTTGTTGATTGGTATCTTGGCAAATCAACCTTAATAAAGTGATTTATTCTAACAATATCTTCGGCTCTTAGGCCGACGATTGATTTTCCTGTAAGTATTCCTGCGAACCATTTATTATAAGAAACGCCCTGAATGTATGTATCCCCTTTCAGGTATCCTGGGCCCATTTCTCCTATATCGGGAAGATCAGCTAGCAATACGGTGTAGCCACTTGACACTAGCCGTTTTGCCAGATTATCGTTGTTCGCAGCAAAATTCTTTCCCTTTTCGTGCAACAAGAGGATAACCTCTTCCTTTGTTTCGTTTTCGGGTATGAAAAGCGCTAAAGGAAGTTTGTAATTTCCACTACCCTGGATGAGATACTTCTCCAATTGATAGCCATCATTCACAATTCGGCCCGAAAAGATGCTTTTGCCAAATTTTTCCGGAAAAGAAAATCCAGATAATTCAATGGCTGAACTTCGAGTTTCTAACAGGTGTTTATTGGTATTGGTTCTTGATTCTTTTAACGCTATCATTTGTTCTTCTACCACTTTTTTATTTAAGGAATACATTGTTTCCCCTTTTAACGATGTGGCTAATTGACCAGTCTTAGTTGAAAATAATTCCTCCTCGGAAAAAAGTTCTACTTCATAATCCTTATTATCTCCAGGGTTGTTCAGGTGTTTTTGAAAAAAAGCATACATTGCTTCCCTGTTTTTAATCGTGGAAGTATGTCTATCATCATCTTCTGTGATTTGTAAATTTTCTTTAGCACCCAAGGCCTCATAAGCCTTTCTAGCTTCTAGAAATGATTCCCGAGTTCCTTGAATACTGAAGAAATCACGTGTGGTTGCCATGATCAGGGTAGGTTTGGGTGCTCTTACTTCAATAAAATCAGGATGGTCCAACCCGTTGTATATCAATTTAACAAGATTCTGTTCTGAATCCTGAGGAGCTTCACTTTTAAGAAGATAATTAAAATTTGTAATCCAACATTCCGGAGCAGTCGCAAGTATTCTATCATCTATAGCCCCGATAAAGGCGGTCATATTTCCACCACCGGAAATTCCGTTCATGCCTAATCGGGTAGGATCCACCTCAGGTCTTGACAATAGGACATCGATGCCTCGTATTCCATCCCAAATAAAATGCTTTGAAGAGGAGTATCCGGCGATGTAGCATTGTGCTCCAGGGTAAGAGTGTTCATGATTTGTTGGAAACTTCGATTTCCCTAAATCCTCGTTATAATACTGTAGTCTTTCACCTTGGCCAATTGGGTCATATGCCAAAACCACAAATCCTTTTTTTACTAGATTGATGATTTTATGTTGATAGACATCCCTTCTAAAACTATTGGGGCTATGTCCTATCGGATTCAAAATAGCAGGTGCTTTTCCAGTAATATTATTTGGGATAAATAAGGCTGAAGTCACATAAAAACCAGGTTGCGACTCATAAATCAATTTTTCTACTCGATAATCTTCCCTTTGTATTATACCTGTCACCTGAATATTTAAAGGTGTCTTCTCAGGTAAAGGTCCTATAATGTTTAATAACTTACTTTTAACTACTTTTTGCCGTTCTATCCAATTCTCCTTTGTTTTTAATTGATGAATTTCTTCATTTCTTGGTTCTAATTGCTCCAATGCAATGGAAGCAAGTGTCTTATAAAGTGAGTTTTCCACATCTGATTCGTAGGTCCAGAAATCAAATAGGGATACGTCATCTTGGGCTTGCAGGGTTACTGTGCTCCACAAGAGTAGGTAAGTAATAAAAACGCGGGTGTTCATAACGATTAATATTTAATGAAAGACCTATTTCTATAGTTTAGTCTTTAGAATTGGTGCTAAAATATTAATAAATAAAACAAAAAGCAATATATATGAAAGAAAATGAAATTCGAAACCTTATGTTTATATTTTATAGTTTGATCAATACTAAGTCTAGGAGTCTTTATGAAATTTAACCATCTCGCAGAACTAAGAATTAAATCGAATTGTAGTATTGCCTTTTTTGGAACTGGTTAATTGTCTGTTTTTTGTAAAAAAAAGTTGTTGCTTTTAGTTGGTAAGAGGTTAGCTCCAATAGAATTGTGCTGGGTATATTTTATTGGTGTCATGGCTCTGAAGGAATCGTGTGAGCTTTTGTGTTTAATGTTCTCTTGTCAATCTTCAGTATCTTCCCGTACATGGTCGATGTTTTTAAAGATGTGTTTGTGTTTGATGTCCCATCGATAGCTTCCGTTGCTTCGTTCTTTAAATATATAATTTGTGGTATGGACCGGTCGGGTTTATTGATATAATGTCGCTAGTATCACATTCAGTACCGTTGTTAATGATTCATTGAACATTGTCTGTTTCCCGGGCAGTTTCTGTTGGATATCTCTCGTTTGCTCATCAGGTGCTTCTGTGTACACGAAATGCTGGTCAGAGTTGATTCAACGGACATATATTAAGCTTCTTTATGGAGCAATATATGGCTTTAAAATCTTTGAATTGCCTCTTTTTCTTTATATTAATATTTAGAGGATAATGGATGAAATAGGATAGTTGTGATTCTGAAAATTGAAATACTCGTTCATGATAAGTCGATGATAATTCCAAATTATTTCATGTTTTTAAGTCTAAAGAAATTTTTGAATTGATGAATGTCAATAAATCTATTTTAGACAGGTAAAGCAACAATTTGAAAATTAATATCTATGACATATACATCAGTTCTTACATATCACATATCACTAATAAAATGAATAGTCTTAACGAGCTGTACTTGATATCGAGGCTTAATCTCTTTGGTTTTTTATAGTTACAAGTTTTTCTTTTATCAGATCTGTAATGTGCTGTGTGGCAATTGGGAAAACTTTTCTAAGGTCAATCTCATCATTGCCTGTAAGTTCAGTCTTTAATGTTCTCATAAAAACATTCTTAATCTCCGTTGCCAAATTTACTTTACAAATCCCTAAATAAATAGCTTCTTGTATTTGAGTGGCAGGAACGCCCGAACTGCCATGTAACACAAGAGTGGCGGGACAGACAGCTGCAATATTTGAAAGTAAATCTAAGTCCAAATTTGGTTCTTCTTTGTAAAATCCATGAGCTGTGCCGATCGAAATGGCAAGAGCATCTACACCAGTCGCATCCACAAACTTTTTAGCTTCTTCCGGTTGTGTAAATCCGTTTTTTGTTTGGAATTGCCCAAGTTTGGCTACAAAACCTAGTTCAGCTTCGACATGAGCGCCGTACTTTTCTGCTAGTTTAACAACTTCTGAAGTGATTTTTATGTTTTCATTAAAAGAAAGTTCGCTGCCATCTATCATAACGGAATCAAAACCCGCATCAAGACAAGATTGGGCTAATCTAATAGAGTCTCCGTGGTCCAAATGAATCCATCCTTCAACGTTGAATTGCTCAAGCCCAGTTCTTGCTAGATTTACAGCTGTTTCCAGACCCATATAGTTAATCGAGCTTTGAGTGAGCTGAAGGATCAATGGTTCATGAAGTTCACTTGCAGCTTTCAAGACTCCATGAAGCGTCTCCAAATTATAAAAATTGGTGGCCAAAAGTCCTCTTTTTTGATAAGTAAATTGATGTAGTTTTTCTTTTAATTTCACTTTTCGATTATATTTTTAAATTAAAAATCTCTTGTACTTGCTTCCTTATTGAATCATAGCTTTTAAACGCTTCTGTGCCTCCTGCGGCGGTGGTATTAAGCGCGCCCATAAGATTGCCCCATTTCAAACATTCGGTTAAGCTTTCCCCTTCAATATATTTTTTTAGAAAGCCGGAATTGAAGGAATCACCTGCGCCTATAGCATCAACAAATTTCGTATTGTTATAGGCAGGTGATTTGACAAGTTCGCCACTTTGGATTCCTATGCTTCCCTCTTCCCCTAATTTTATTACAAGACAATTTGCAAATGGTTTTATTTTATCAATTCCTTCTTGGAGATTGGTAGACTTTGTGAGAGACAAAACCTCATTACGGTTAGGTAGGAATATGTCAACAAATGGAAGGCATTTTTTAAAATCAAAGTCCCATTTCTCGGATGGATCCCATTGCAAGTCCAAAGAAGTTGTAACTCCAAATTTTTTGGCCTTTTTGAATATTTGTAAAACGTCATTTTTAATACCCTTTTGCAGAAACAAACTTGAGATATGTAAGTGAGAATACTTCTTCAGGTCAGGCCAAGGAATATGGGCCGTTGTAAGGGATGCCATTGCGCCACTGAAGGTAACATTAGCCCTGTCTTGATGGTAGTTCATGATTATGGTAACTCCGGTCTGATGTTTTTTTGATTTTCTTATATAATGGGTTTGAACATTTTTGCGCCTCAGTTCATCTAATACGAAATCCCCATATGAATCGTTGCCTACCAATCCACAAAAGGAAGTTGGGACTTTCAGGGTGGCGGAATTGGCAGCCATTATCGCAGAGGAACTACCCAATGTTACGGTCATATTATCAGCTAAAATCTCCTTGCCTATTTCTGGGAACCCGTGAATGGAATTTAATATTAAATCAATGTTTAATTCTCCAACCACTAATAGTTTTTTTTCATCCATCGGTTATTGGTTTGTCAAATTTTGAGTAAAGCCTCACATTTATAAATTTTTCTCTTCAAGGACGAACAGATAACGTTTAGATCCCGTGCCCAAATACAATCCTATTTCTTTTGATTTAGAACTTCCTACTTAATACACTTTCAGGCGCCTTTTTTGGTAGCGCATGGTATTGGTTGAGTATTCAAAAATAAAGAAATAATACATAATAAAAAAAATTATATTTACTTATTATTTTAAATAACTTTCTTATGTTTACCTAAAAGTGTACAGAATTAGAGTATTTTTAGCTTAATTTGAAACTAATAGTATATTAAAGGTTAATTTGGTTTTTACTACTGAGAGCGGTAGATAATGTAATTAATCATTTTATACCTTTAGTTTAAGGTACTGGTTAGATATTATTTTTTGCATATATTGGAGAAATTTTAGGATAAATTAATGAAGGTTCAAAGGATAGATATGGATATGAAAAAAACTGCTAAACGTAGATCCACGATTTTACAGGAGCTTGATAAACATGGGCAAGTAGCTGTAAATGAATTAAGTAAAATACTTGGGGTTAGCGAGGTTACCATTAGGAATGATCTTGATAATCTAGAAAAAAACAATCTTTTGATTCGAGCGCATGGTGGTGCATTTAAATTGAATAATCTTGCTTTGACCATTACTGAGAAGAAACAAATAAATTTTGATGTCAAGCGTCTAATTGGAAAAAAGGCTGCCTCAATTATTATGGAAGATGATAGTATTATTCTCGATTCGGGAACTACCACTTTTGAAATTTCAAATAATTTAAATGATTTTAAAAGGTTAAAAGTTATTTGTAATGCTTTGGATATTGTTAATAATTTAGCACAAAAGAAGAATCTTGAGATTCTTATGCTTGGGGGGTCCTTAAAGGAAGCGTCAATGTCTTTGGTAGGGCCAATGGCGGAACGGAACCTTAGGCAATTGCATTGCAATAAGCTTTTTTTAGGGGTGGATGGCATTAAGGAGAATTCCGGGATATTCACTCATTATCTAGAGGAGGCATACTTAAATCAAATCATGATTGATATAGCAGAGGAGGTTATCGTAGTGGCGGATTCCTCTAAATTCAAGAAATCTGGACACGCTTTAATTTGTGGGTTCGATAGGGTTCATAAATTAATAACGGATAAAGGAATTGAAGATTCGTTTAAAGAAGTTCTGAAATCTAATAACGTTGAGGTAATTATTGCACACTGAAGATTAATTCCAATCCCAGGTCAAGGCGTTTGAACTGTTAATATTTTTTTGCTTTGTTTGATTAATGTGTGGTTCCCGAGCGTTTGTTTGGTCACACTAAATAGTTGAAAAAATAATTTCATTCGAGATCAGGTCATCTCCCCGAGGTATATTCTTCTGATTTATGAACAAAATAACTATTTTTAATGAATGCTTAAGAGATTTATTCTCGCGGTTGATTTCTGGCCCTTAATTTTATAAATAATAAAATTTCATATAAGATTCTGTTATTTTGAGTAATTTGGGTAGAATATCACTCGTTTATAATAAATTGTTAGTAGTACTGTGACATGCCTTAGAATAAGTCTTTACAACAGACTGAATATGATTATGTACTAACTCTTGTGGATCGTTCTCAAGAATCCCCGCGCATACCTGGTGATATTGGTTTGGCATAAATTGACTTAATAAGGGTAAGGGGATTTTGTTGTTACGTAAATTTTTAAATAATTTATTTTTTGCCAGATCGAGTTCTTTGAGAGGCCAATAATACCTTGATCGATCCGAAAAACTATATTTTCTTTTGAATAGCTGTTGGTTTTGGTCACCCGAATAATACTTTTTCCAATAATTAGGTTCTTCAATCATGGCCTTCTCCAAGGTTTGGCGCAATTTTGACAGGCCCTTGTGATCCTTGCCTAATAGTTCTATTTCCATTGCTTCCAATGCAAAAATGGCCTCACGGAATGCGAAAGTTAGTCCTGGACCTACTTTTAGAATGCAAAAATGGTCTTCTACTAGAGCACTCAAATTTGATTCCGTTTGATAGTCGGTTGAATGCGCTTCAAAAACGATATTTGTGAATTCGAAAATTGAGTTACTCAGACTTCTTGCCTTTTCTCGTTGGTACTGGTAAATCCAGTCATCCCCAAATTCAACTCCGGGCTGGACCACGGCACCTATGACACGTGTCCATGCATCTTCCAAACCACATTTATTAAATACATCTTTGAAAATCATAATTGTTCTCGCAAAATCTTCTGGGCTTGTTGGTAGGATGTTTTCATGCATATTCTGGGCTCCTCCAGGTATGGGAACTTCTGTTCCTATGATATAGACAGGTTTTGGATAATTTTTTCGATTCCTTTCCCATGAATCCTCTGCCACTTTACATAGAATGCTAGCCCTATCTGCAACTATTTCATCGGACAAAGGTTTCGTCCTGTCTCCAAGGTCATCCGCACAAAACATACTGGTATCGAGATGTATTTTTTGATAGCCGTGTTTTACGTATTCATCAATCAATGTTTTTGATTTTTCCATAGCCTCTTTAGCTGGAAGGTTTTGCCATGGATTTGGACCTAGGTGATCGCCACCGAACAAAATGTGATCTTTAGGGAATCCAACCTTATTCGCTAGCGAATGAACATATTTTATAAAATCGCAGGGCTTCATCCCGGTATATCCACCAAATTGGTTTACTTGATTTGATGTGGACTCTATTAATAGAATATCCCCGGTTTCTAAGGAATTCTTAAGGCAAGCCTCCAGGACTTCAGAATTGGTTGTACATATGGAATAAATCCCCTTATTAGAACCGTTAAGGTTATTAGAGATCAACTCTGTAAATAGATCAATTGATTTTTTCATGCAAGCACTTTATTTTTGGGTAAATTAGAGGTTAACCTTGTTACCAGTTGTCTAAAGGTTTAGAATCGTATATTTTAACTCCTTCAACAACTCTAGATATGGAACCGTTTCTAGAGGGCGAATCTGGAGATAGACCTAATCTCAAAGATTTATAAAAGCCAATGATTTGGGCTGGGAGAATATAGAAAATTGACAGAAAGTCCTCGGGAATATCTTCCATTTCCATTGGAAATTGAATAGTAAAATCAAATCCAGTATCTTCAATTCTTTCGTCCTGTCCTATAACCAAAGTCTTTTCCATTCCAGATTTAGCTTTTATAGACTGAATTAAATCGAATTCATATGATTTAACAAAAGGATTATTCGACAACAGGTAGACGATAAAAGTGTCATCATTAACTACTGCGCGAGGGCCATGTCTAAATCCCAAAAAGGAATCATGCTTACATATTATATTGCCATCTGAGAGTTCTTGAACTTTTAACTGTGATTCTTGGGCAACCCCCAGTAAAGGTCCTGATCCTAAAAATACCATTCTTTCAAAATCCAATTCGGCAATTGTTTTTAGATCAGACAAACAATTATTTAAAATATATTCCCCGTATAACCTAATTCTTTTCATTAACGGACTAATGTTTTGACTGTTCTTCAGATCAGTTAGTAATAGTCCGGTGAGCAGCATTGAGGAATACGAGCTGGTCATAGCTAATGAATTATCGTTGGTTTCCTCAGGCAGCAGGATCACGTATGAATTTTTACCCTCATTTTTTTCAGCTAATCTGCCCACGGCATTACAAGTGATATTTAGCTCATAGAACATATCACAGTGTTTTCTTCCCTCTTCTATGGCAGCAATACTTTCGGGGCTGTTCCCTGATCGTCCAAAGGATATTAGTAAAGTTGGGCTTGATCTTATAAAGTAATTTTCCGGATGGGTAACTATATCCGTAGTGCTAATTGCCAAACACGGGACCTTCCATTTTTTTTGAAAGATTCCCTTTAGTGTCTCTCCTATGAATGCAGATGTGCCGGCTCCAGTCAGAATAACTATGGGGTGGTCTTTTTCTGTTACTTGCTTGAGGAATTCAGAAATTTCATTGCTTCTTTCATTTAGCATAAGGTAGGTCTGTTCCCACAACCGAGGTTGATTACATATTTCTTTGGCGGTAGCTAAACCTCCTTTTGAATTTAAATAATCTATTGAACAGTTTAAATATTCCATTAGTCAATAAAAGTTAATTACATTACAAAGATAATAATATTTCGTTTTATTTCTAATAAATGCAATAAAACTTTCATAATCTTATGTTTTTTTATAAATTAATTTTGTGTTACCTGTTAGTAAATCATAATCAGTTGTTGATCAGTTGTATATTGAGGTTAGTTTTCGAGTAAAAAGGCCTTTAATTCTTCATAATTCGAAATTTTGAAGGATTTTTTTTCCTTTAATAGGATTAATTTAACCTTATCGGGAATTACCAAATCTTTATTAATGGCTTTTTCTACAGTATCCTTGAATTTTACGGGGTGTGCAGTTTCAAGAAATATACCGTAAGTGTCAGGGTTTGTCTTTTGATACTTCTTGAGACCTAAATAGCCAATTGCGCCATGTGGATCTAGTATATAGGACGAATTTAGGTATACATCATGTATAGCTTGGCTGGTTTCATCATCAGTAAATGAATACGAGTATAAATTCTTTCGTAAATCTTCTAAATTATTGTCATATAAATGGCGGATACGCTTAAAATTACTGGGATTGCTTACGTCCATAGCATTTGAAATAGTTGCTTTTGCCGGTTTTGGACAATATTTTCCAGTTTTCATAAAATTAGGCACGGTATCATTTATATTCGTTGATGCTACAAACTGTTTGATGGGCATGCCCAATTTTTGGGCTACCATACCGGCGCAAATATTCCCAAAATTGCCACTTGGTACAGAAAAGACAATTTTCTTTGCTTTTGATTGAACTTGTTTATACGCGAATAAAAAGTAGAATAATTGTGGCAACCATCTGGACACATTTATCGAGTTGGCTGATGTTAGCTTGATTTTTCGGGTGATATCATTATCTGAGAAAGCAGTTTTTACCATACTTTGGCAATCATCAAAGGTGCCATGTACTTCCAAAGCGGTTATGTTCTGTCCCAAGGTGGTCAATTGTTTCTCTTGAATTGGGCTGACTCCTCCACTTGGGTATAAAATAACCACGTCTACACCATTTACTCCTAGAAAGCCTTGGGCCACTGCTCCACCGGTATCTCCTGAAGTGGCAACCAAAACAGTAATTTTTGTATTTTCCCCCTCCATTAGATTGCCCAGGCACAATGCCATAAATCGTGCTCCCACATCCTTGAAGGCCATTGTTGGTCCATGAAAAAGCTCTAAACTTGCAACATTTTTTTCAATTTCAACTAAAGGGAAAGAAAAATCAATAACATCGAATATTATTCTGTTGATTACCTTAGCAGAAAGATCTCTGGAAACAAATTGTTTTACGGCAGTCATTGCAATTTCATGATTGCCCATTGTTGCTATGTTTTGAAAGAATGATTTGGGCAGTGGTTTTATATGATTTGGAAAATAAAGCCCCTTATCTGGAGCTAGACCATTAATGACAGCCTCTTTAAAGGAGACGACAGGTGAATTATTGTTTAAACTGAAAAACTTCATCTTTATAATACTTTAATGCCTTCAATATTTATTTCTGAAACATGAATATCATAATCTATACCTGTCTTATCGTAAATATGATGCATTGCCGATGCCACCTTTTCAGCTTTGTTACATCCTTTGCTAAGTGCATATATTGAGGGTCCGGAGCCAGATATTCCACAACCTAAAGCTCCAGCTTCCATGCTTCCTAATTTAATTTGATGAAAGAAAGGGATTAATTTTGATCGTAAGGGTTCAACAATGTAGTCTTTCAAGGAGTGACCAATTAATTCGTAATTTTCTGTGTATAAACCTGCTATGAAGCCGCCTAAATTGCCCCACTGTTTTATACCATTTTTTAGAGATATGTTGGAACTTAAAACCTTTCTTGAATCAGATGTTTTGATTTCAATTTGTGGATGTATTACCGTAACGTAGATTTCTTTTGGGATATTTAAACTAATTATATCTAAGGGGTCGTAGCTACGGACTAATGTAATCCCTCCAAATATTGCTGCTGATACGTTATCTGCATGTGGAATCCCGCTTACTGAGCATTCCCCTTCCATGGCAAATTCTACCAATTGTAATGGTGAAAATGGTTCTCCTAGGAGCTTATTCATGGCCACAACTACGGCAGCTGAGCTTGCGGCGCTGCTACCAATGCCACTTCCAGGTTTAATTTGTTTATAGATTTCAATTTCGAATCCCCCTTGGTATGTGCTTTTTTTCATAAAGGCTTGACCTGCTATACCTGCCACATTCAAATGTGTTTCTTTAGGGAGGTTTTGACCTTCAATTTTTGATATAAATATACCTTTTTTTGATATTTTTCTCACTACCATTTCATCTCCTACAGAGGCTAATGCCAAGCCGAGAACGTCAAATCCACATGAAATATTCGCTATGGTAGCTGGACAAAAAACGTGTATATCTTCCAAGTTAAAAAGAATTGATTTGACATAATATTCGGTACAAAATACGGGGCTGATTCATCAAAATGACAAACCAAAAAGGGGAATATTCATTGCATAAATTCACCTAGTTCTTTGTCTAGAGCTAATTGTTATTCTTAATATTCATTTTAGTGTTCAGAGATCTAAACAATTGGCCACTACAAATTAGGGCTAGTTCAATACCTTCTTTTTACGACGAATGGACTCTAGAAAATAATAGTCGGCGTAAACAAGTGGGGCGTTGATTTCAGCACCATGAGGTAAACTGCCTACGCTATGATTCAAAATAAAGTAGTTATTTTCGTTATCAGTGTTCATATAGGTAGACGAAGCCAGTGATTCGAGTAATTTAAAAGCTTTGTTCTTGTATTTCTCACTATTCTCTATGTTGTATTCTGCCAATTCAAACAATGCGGAACAAGTTATTGCTGCCGCAGAAACGTCTCGCAATACTACAGGGTATTTTTCTGGATCGTAATCCCACTCCGGAATTAATTTAGAATTCGTTGCGTCATAATCCCAATATGGCACCAAATCTTCAGGTAAATTGGGATGATTTAGGATGTAATTGGCTATATTTTCCGCAAATTGCAAAAATTGTTCATCTTTAGTATATCGATAGCACGTAATAAACCCGTATAGTCCCCAGGCTTGGCCACGAGCCCATGAGGATTGATCGACAAATCCTTGATTTGTTGCCTTATCTAGCACATTTCCCGTAATGGTATCATAATCAACAACATGGTAACTGGAAAAGTCTTTCCGGTAGTGATTTTGCATTGTAGTCAATGCGTGTTGAACTGCAATATCTTTAAAGGTGTTGTCCCCACTTAAACGAGTTGCTTCAAAGAGAAGTTCCAAGTTCATCATATTGTCTATGATGACAGGAAAATACCATTCTGTCTCTCCGTCCCAGGCCTTCTTTCGATTCCATGATTTAATGCTCTTGGTAATCGGGTTGTATCTTGTGGTTAGTGATTTAGCTGCATTAATAATTACTTTTTCATACTCTTTAATTCCAGCTAGACGTAAACCGTTACCATAACTACAGTTAATAATAAAACCAATATCGTGGTCCTCAGTGTAATATTGAACAGAATCCAATGCTTCGGTCCATTTTATAGCTCTTTTCCTCCATTTGTCATCACCAGTTAGATCATATAGATACCAGAGGTTTCCAGCAAAAAAACCACTTGTCCATCCGTAAATTCCAACTGTTCTTAATTTGCCATCTTCTGTAATTGTCCTTGGAATCCTTGTAGGATCATTGTTTACAGCATTTATTGAATTTTCAACTTGACTTGTGATATAATCAATTTCTTCATCTGAGTTAACAACGTTCTTTCTACTGTGGCAGGAAGCAGAAAGTATTATTATTGTCAAAATCAAGGTGAAATTGATGAATTTAATCGTTCTACAAATTATCATATTAGGTTATTAATTAAAGTAAAAATTCAAAAATTAGTTTAATCTTCCAATCTTTTAATAGTCAGTCCTTTAAGGCTTACCTTGTTTATTTTGGCATAATTTTCAATGATGTGGCCTAATTTATTTTGCCATTCTTCAATTTTCATTCGTTCAAATGGGGCCAACATATACTCTAAGCCAAGCCTGCGATCTGCAAAATGGTCCTTAACATCATCGTAAACATGTACAAAATTTCTCCCATCAACACTTCTACCTTCCTTAAATCTAGTTTTGTACCAAACATCCGTAAAATCACTCCACATATTTTTTTCCTCCTGTATTATTTCTCCGACCAATCCGTGTGCCTCAATCATGAAGCTCACAGCCTTTTGGGAATCACCGGTCTTTCCTGCTTGAATTAAATAATCCTCGACTTTTGCAAGGTTTAATGCTGTGTTTATCGTGTATCGTTGAAGATATGCAATGGAGAGTAGGACCTCTATATTATATTGGTTGCGCTCTACTCTAAAAAGACTATATGAAAGTAGATCGATTAACCTGGCATTTTTCTGGGACATCTTTAATGCTCTTTGTAGTTTTTCCCCATATTTTAATCTAAAAATAGGTTCTATGCTAACGTTGTCCACTGAAGGAAGACTTGGCATTTCAAGAGTAGGGTCAGGGTAGGCTCCACCTATTCCCTTTCCATAGGAACTTCCGTAACGTATATTTCTCTCCTTAGAAGGGGTAACCTGATCCCATAAGTCTTCATAAAACCTTGCACCCTCTTGAAGGAGGCGATAGCTTTCGATCATTTCGGGACTATTATAACCATAATATATATTCATGAAATCAGTTATACTTTGCTCGATGGTCGGTTTGCCATTAGACCACCCATATTGAGTTACAATTGCCCAGCCAAGCCAAAATGTTTCGTTGTGAAGACCTGCATCGTCCCATGCCGCCGCAAAAGTTCCAGTTAGCTTTGCTCCTTTGGCCAATACTCTAGGAATATCATTGGAGGCATCAATTAATCTCCCCTTTATTTTATTATTCTTATATTCAGTAGGAAAATAATTCGGAAAAAGATGTTCCGCTCCCTGCATTGAGCTATAGGAGAGTTGTTTTATACCAGCTTTATTTTGATTTTCTATCCAGGCAGCATCTCGATTAGGGGTCATGATACCGTCAATTAACCCAGATGGCAATTGGGTAATATGCTCGGTTAACAAAGGGTACTCCACCCAGGCTATTACTTCTCTATCTCGCTCTTTCATCCATTTGTGTACTCGATTTACATAATCTACCCAAATCTGGCTTCGATTTATTTCATTATATTCATCCTTACATTTACCACAAATTCCTGCGTAATATACCTCATCCGTTGATGCGAAAAAATATTTCACGCCCGGTGTTGCATCGATCATGTCTTGGTACATATCAAAAATCAATTGCATTGCTTCTTCATCACACATGCAAATATGATAATTACTTTCATCCGACTGAAGATGCTCAAATTCTTTATGTTTTAGTACGAAAGTCATATGTGAAGGTGCCTGAACATTGGGTATTAATTGGATATAACGTTCTAGAGCATAAGAAGTCAATTCGTGCATTTCAGATTTTGTAAAAGCTCCGGGGGCTCCTATGATTGGATGACTGGGATACTCGTACTTGTCTTCCATTTCAAAGGCTATGGCATTTACTTTAAAAAAGGCGGCCCAATCAATGTAACGCTTTAATGTTTCAATATGATCCTGGTGATGTTTGGTGTCCCAATGGATCACTCTAAGATTTAAACTAGGCCAGTCAGTTATAGTGCCTTCAGGTAATTTAAAGCTGCCATTAGAAGTTGGGCGTAGAAGTTGAAGTAAACTTTGAACACCATAGAACAAACCCCATTCCGTATTTCCTGAAATACGAACAATGTTCGGTTCTATCTCTATTCGGTATGCCTGTTTAGCTTGTTCGGAGTCCAAATTTTCCATAATGGGTTCCGAAACTAACTTTAAAATTATCTTTCCCGTACCGGTTTCGTTGAAATTAAGTTGATGGAGTTCTCCAGCTCCTAACCGAAGTCTTTTTAGTGTAATGCCTTGTTCATCTAAAGAGGTGTTGATGCCCCAGCTTTGGTCTATAAAAACACTTTGCCCTGTGAGTAGGGTTTTCTGTGGAGCGGGTATAAGACTATATCCTAAGCCACTAAGGTCATTGGAATAACCCGAAAACGTGGTGATCCACAAAGAGGCTACAAAAATAAATAGGACATTAGGTGGGCTAAACCTCCATCTATCCGCTGTAGTCTTGAAGTGGTCTATATAGTTTTTTAATTCAACAATTAAACTATTAGGTTTGGATTCGATTTTTAATTTTTTCATAATACATAGCTATTTTATATCAACTCGAACAAATTAACAAATAATAATAATAAAAAACAAAATTTCTTACATATCATTATTTAATTAGTTTTTTTATCAATTTATCAATTGATGGAGTTAATTGTATTTGCCGATAGCAACAAAATTTCTGATTCGTAATCATTGTAAGGCAATATCTTGTGGATATCCCTTTTAGCAGGTGATTTAGATAAACGAATGTTAAATAAAGATGTACTGGCAGGTTTAAACCTGGTAAAGGAATTAGTTTTATTATTTTTTGGAGGGATGGGTCATTAAATAGGGTATCGAAATTTTATTTATTTGCTGTTAGGTGTTGAAACGTATGATTTTTCCTGATATAGTAATCCGTGCAGCAATTCATTTTTTTAGCTAAAAAATTTGGCACATATTGTTTATTTTATAATTAAAGTGCATGAAATATTTACGATCTTTAAACAGTTTGTGCCAATATGCCTTGTGTAAAATCATGTTGGCAAAAATTGGTAGATAGTTCTAATATAAATGGCCTAAACAAACTAAATGGGTTAACTGCTTTTGAATTGATGACATAATGATGAGCTTTATGGGGGGATTATCGCAATATTATGAATGTCAAATTGCCAATAAAGGAAACAATATAAAGCGAAAACTAGAAAACCTAAATCCTTAGCTGTGGCCACGAAATTTGTAGACATTAATTATAACCCTGATACGGATTTTAATAAGGTCGATAAAATTCAACACCCTACTGTTGAACATAACAAGGGTATATTTCTTGGGATGCCAGAGTGAATGCCATTTTTTATAAAGTACCTTCCTGGTTTTAATGAAATATGTTTCTGAATTGGCATGTTTCGAACATCCGGTATTGGGAATATTGAAATGTTCGTAAAAATTTTATTGGTGCAGAATTGATCTACCTATAATGTTCTAATATTAACTGATGTGGAGCCGCGCATTTATTGGGTGCTGCCTACTTATACCTGTCTGTTCGATCTCAAAAGCCTTTTTGAGGGTAATGTAGATATAATTCAATCCGATATTTTTACCTCTAACATGATTAAAAGAGGCTCTAATGTGTCCGTTTACAAAGAAAACTTTGGAATAAACCTGGTTAAATAATGAATTTTTGAGATCTGAATTGATTTTAGTGCTGGGTATTGATAAAACCTTCACATTAAAATGAAATCAATTGAACATGTTTGATATCAAAAAGTTCAAGTTGCAACATGAAAATCCAAAAAAATAAATTGTTGTACCTATGTTGTACCTGAATAAAAAAAGCCAGCTCTAAAAAAGCTGGCTTTTCCTTTGTACTCGAGGCGGGACTTGAACCCGCACGGACTAATGTCCATTGGATTTTAAGTCCAACGTGTCTACCAATTCCACCACTCGAGCCTAACTGCTCAGAGCAGTAGAGATTTTACAATGGAGCGAAAAACGGGATTCGAACCCGCGACCTCCACCTTGGCAAGGTGGCGCTCTACCAACTGAGCTATTTTCGCAATTTAAAAATGAACGTAGCATCCTTTTCAGATGCGGGAGCAAATTTAATATAATTCTATAAAAAGCAAAGAACTTTTCACTAAAAAGAATCAAAATAATTATAATACGCCCAAGGTGAATATATTAGATGGGATTTATAGACCAAATGGCTCCCCGGTACATCCCCTAAGCATTTTTCTTTTTAGTGAGCAAACGCTTAATTTCATTAAGTTTCATCAAAGCTTCCACAGGGGTTAAGGTGTTGATATCCAGATGGGTGATTTCTTCTTTAATCTGTTCCAATAGAGGATCGTCCAAATTAAAAAAGCTTAGTTGCATTTCATTTTGGACCAATTGCAGTTTATCGGAAAGCTCTTCGCTGGAATGTGATTTTTCCAGTTTCTTAAGGATTTTATTGGCTTTGTGGATTACCTGTTGCGGCATACCGGCCATTTTGGCCACGTGTATACCGAAACTGTGCTCACTGCCGCCCGGGGTAAGTTTTCGTAAAAAGAGCACATTGTCCTTTAGTTCTTTCACCGAGACATTGTAGTTCTTTATACGTGTAAATGTGGAGGTCATTTCATTGAGCTCGTGATAATGCGTGGCAAATAATGTTTTCGCTTTGGCGGGATGCTCATGTAGATATTCCGAAATGGCCCAAGCAATGGAAATGCCGTCATATGTGCTGGTGCCCCTGCCTATTTCATCCAAAAGTACCAAACTGCGTTCAGATAGGTTGTTTAGAATGGAAGCGGTTTCGTTCATTTCCACCATAAAGGTAGATTCTCCCATAGAGATATTATCACTGGCACCAACCCGTGTAAATATTTTGTCCACATAACCAATTTTGGCAGTATCGGCCGGTACAAAACTTCCCATCTGGGCCAACAACACAATGAGGGCTGTTTGTCTTAATATGGCCGATTTACCACTCATGTTGGGGCCGGTGATCATAATGATCTGTTGCTCATCCCTATTTAAGGTAACATCATTGGATATGTAGGCTTCGCCCAAAGGCAATTGCCTTTCAATGACGGGATGCCTGCCTCCAATGATGGATAGTTCGGTGGAATCGTCCATGTCCGGGGAAACATAATTGTTTTCCTTGGCCAATTGGGTAAAGCCACAGAGGCAGTCCAACTGCGCAATCTGAAAGGCATTGTTTTGTACAGGGGCTATGTATTCCTGCATCCAGACCACCAACTGTGAAAACAACTGCTGCTCCAAACTTAGAATGCGCTCTTCTGCCCCTAATATTTTGGCTTCGTATTCCTTGAGCTCTTCGGTAATATATCGTTCGGCATTGACCAAGGTCTGCTTTCGGATCCAGTCCTCGGGCACTTTATCCTTATGGGTGTTGCGAACTTCTATATAGTAACCAAAGACATTGTTGGAGGCTATTTTCAGGGAACTAATACCCGTGCGTTGGGTTTCTCTTTCCAACATCTTATCCAGATAGTCCTTGCCGGAAAAGGCCAGTCCCCTAAGTTCGTCTAATTCTGGGGAATAGCCCTTGGCAATGGTACTGCCTTTCAGCATATTTACCGGTGCTTCCTCGCTGACCATTTCTTTGATCTTGCTTCTCAGCATATCGCAGGTGTGCAATTGATCCCCAATAAGGTTAAGGGCTTCGTTCTTGCTTTTGGTGGTGATCTGCTTTATGGGGACAATGGCCTCCAAGGAATTTTTAAGCTGTACAACTTCCTTCGGATTTATTTTTCCCGTGGCTACCTTGGAAATTAATCTTTCCAGATCGCCGATTAATTTTATGCCGCTTTGTAATTTATGATGGGCGGCTTCGTTTTCGGTTAAATGGGTAATTACCTGATGTCTTCTTCGTATTTTTTCGATATTCTTCAAAGGAAGCGCCAACCATCTTTTCAACATTCTACCGCCCATGGGCGAAATGGTCTTGTCTATGACGTCTAAAAGGGTAACCGCATTTTGATTGTTGGAATGGTAAAGTTCCAGGTTTCTTATAGTAAACCGGTCCATCCAAATATGTTCCTCTTCTGCAATGCGCTGAAGGGTGTTGATATGCTGTAATTGCCTATGCTGTGTGTCTGAAAGGTAATGTAGTACAACCCCGGCTGCTACTATACCATGGGCCAAATGGTCTACTCCAAAACCTTTTAAGCTTTTTGTTTTAAAATGATTGGTGAGTGTCTCCAGGGCATAATCGTCCTGGAAGATCCAATCTTCTGTAAAAAAGGTATGGAAGTTTTTGCCAAAGACCTCCAAAAAATCCTTTTTATTAGCTTTTGACACCAATACCTCGTTCGGAGAGAAATTTTGGAGCAATTTGTCTATCTGTTCCTCATTGCCTTCCGAAGTTAAAAATTCGCCAGTGGATATATCCACAAAGGATATCCCCAATCTTTTTCGTCCAAAATGAACCGCACATAAAAAATTGTTGGTCTTGGCCGAAAGGATATCGTCGTTCATGGCCACCCCAGGGGTAACCAATTCCGTAACGCCCCTTTTTACTATGGTCTTGGTAAGTTTCGGGTCTTCCAACTGGTCGCATATGGCTACCCGTTGACCCGCTTTTACCAGTTTTGGTAAATAGGTATTTAGGGAATGGTGCGGAAAACCGGCAAGTTCTGTTCTGTCACCACCATTGTTCCGATGGGTAAGAATAATGCCCAGTATTTTTGAAGCCTTTACGGCATCTTCCCCAAAAGTCTCATAAAAATCCCCAACACGGAACAATAATAGGGCATCAGGATATTTCACCTTAATGGTATTGTACTGCTTCATTAAAGGGGTTACCTTTTTTGTTTTTCCCGAGTCTGCCAAAAGCGATTTTATTAACTTATTTTTGCATTCCTTTCCTAAACAACGAATGTAAGGTTTATCTACTGGAATGTACACTATTGTTGATATTTTGGGGATAACTTTATGTCGTTTTGGGCTAGGTAATGTCCTAGGGAAAGTTGGGGAAAGAGTGAAAATTAAAATTGGATTACATGCGAAAACTGGAGAATAGCGAATTGGACCGACTTAATATAGACGAGTTTAAACAGGTGGAAAAAACGCCGATTTGTATTGTGTTGGACAATGTGCGGAGCTTGAACAATATTGGGTCGGTATTTAGAACGGCCGATGCCTTTTTGATCGAAAAGATATACCTGTGTGGAATTACCGCAACCCCGCCACACAAGGAAATACATAAAACTGCATTAGGGGCTACGGATAGTGTTGCTTGGGAATATAGGGAGAGTACCTTGGAACTTTTGAAGGAATTAAGGGCAGAGGGCTATACCTCACTTTCTGTGGAACAAGCTGAGAATGCAGTTATGTTGAACGACTTTAAGGTAGAAGAAAATAAAAAGTATGCCCTAATTTTTGGCAACGAGGTAAAGGGGGTTTCCCAAGAAGTAGTCTCAGGTAGCGATCTGGTCTTGGAAATTCCGCAGTACGGTACAAAACATTCCCTTAATATTTCGGTTAGTGTGGGCGTCGTGGTTTGGGACCTCTGGGCTAAAATGAAAGGGTGAAATCAATTAAAAGAGGAACTTGTTTAAAACCAAAAACCCAACCGATTGGCTGGGTTTGGCAATATATAGTTTGAGTTAGTTAGTTTAAAACCTTAAAGTTTTTTGTCGAATTTTTTGATGTTCATTCGGCTCAAAACCAGTTTAATGGAGGCGCAAGTAAATAAATTGATTTGTCCTGTGCAAATAATATGTGAAAATTATCTTAAAATGAGAGTTTTACCGCATATTTCTGGATTTGGTCCAGAATCACTTCGTAATCGGCCGGGTTTGCCACAAAATCCAATTCACTAATATCCAAAACTAGATTATTTTGCTCGGGAAAACTCCTTATATAATCAAAATACCCTCGGTTTAGCTGCTCCAAATATTCTGGCGCTATATTCTGTTCGTACTCCCTTCCCCTTTGCTTTATATTCTGTAGTAGTCGTTCCGTGTTTTGGTACAGGTAAATGTATATTTTCGGCTTTTTTATCTCTTTGTACATTAGGTTAAAGAGCTTTCTGTACAGTTTAAATTCCTCTTCCTGAAGGGTGACCTTGGCGAAAATTAGGGATTTGTTGATGTCGTAGTCGCTTACCATAAAGTTCTTGAACAGATCAAACTGGGAAGTATCGTCCATAAATTGCTGATACCGATCGGCAAGAAAGGACATTTCCAAGGGAAAGGCAAACCTACCCTGATCTTCATAAAACTTGGGCAGGAAAGGGTTGTCCGCAAATCGTTCCATGACCAATTTTGCATTAAAATCCTGTCCAATCTTATGGGCCAAGGTTGTTTTTCCCGCACCAATATTACCTTCAATGGCAATATATTCCAATTGGGAGAAAAGCTGTGATCTGTTCGTATAAAGCTTATGGGGCGTTTTGGTAATATTGCTTTTATCCTTACATTCCTGTAATAGGTTTCTGGTATCCTTATTTAGAATTGGATGATAGAACTGCGGAGCTATGTCCGCCAATGGTCTAAGTACAAACCGTCTCAGTTGTAGGTTGGGGTGGGGAATGGTCAGTAAATCGGTATTTATTATTTCCTTATCAAAATATAGTATATCAATATCTACGGTCCTGGAAGAGTAGCCTGTCCCTTTATTCCTCTCCCTGCCCAACTTTGTTTCTATTTCCAGTAATTTCTCCAAAAGAGCGGAAGGGGTAAGTGTGGTTTCTACTGTAATGCACGCATTGAAGAAATTGTCACCTTCAAAACCCCATGCTGGCGTTTCATATACTGGGGATGTTTTTACCACTTCGCCCACACCGGCTTGGATTAAAAATACCACCTCCTGCAAATGGTTGAGTTTGTCCCCAAGATTGCTTCCAAGTGAAAGATATGTTGTTGCGGTCTTGTTCATAATAGGCGAGCAAAGTAAACAAAAGTAATTAACTTCATAAAGGGAAATACCAAAAACAGGGCCAATTTTTAATGGGCTTTCTTAAATTACGGATAAGGTGGTTATTGGGTATAAAATTCAACATTTATAATTGCAACAGTGCTACATTGGTTATCTTTGCAAGTTATTAGCAATACATACCAGGAATGAACTTTTTAAGAAATTTATTAGCTGCAATTATAGGATGTCTCATCGCTTTTGCAATCATGTTTGTCATGTTTCTTGTTTTAGCGGCCCTCATCGGTCAAGGTGAGGATACCGTAGTGGTCAAGGATAATTCAGTTTTGGAAATTCAATTGCAGACCCCGATCAATGATTATGTGGGAATGGACGAATCCAATCCCTTTGCCGGACTTTTCAATGTAAGCCAAGGATTGGACGATATATTGCATGCCATTCGAGTTGCCAAGGAAGACAATAAAATTAAAGGGATTAGCTTAAACAATAATGTGCTTATGGCCGGTTTGTCCCAAACACAGGCCATTCGGGATGCCTTGACCGATTTTGGTGAAAGTGGGAAGTTTATATATGCCTATGGGGACTTTTATACGCAGAAGGATTATTATTTGGCAAGTGTGGCCAATGAGGTATACCTTAATCCAGTTGGTGCCTTGGACTTTAAAGGATTGTCTACCGAGGTATTGTTTTTTAAGGATCTACAGGAAAAGTCTGGTATTAAAATGGAGGTCATTCGGCATGGGAAGTATAAGAGTGCGGTAGAGCCTTTTTTGGCCAACGAAATGAGTGAGGCCAATAGGACACAGATCAAGGAGCTGTTGGATGCTTTATGGCAATCCATGCTTACCAACATTTCGGAAAGTAGGGAAATCTCCGTTGAGGATTTGAACCATATAGCGGATACCTTGGGTACCCGGACCTCAAAATACGCAGCTTTATCAGGGTTGATCGATGAGGTGGTATATTTTGATGAATATGAAAGCATGATTAAGGAAAAGATGGGGGTAGAGACGGCAGAAGATATCAACTATGTTCCTATATCCGATTATATACGAACAGCCGGCAAGATAAGAATCAATAGTGGCAAGAATAAAATTGCGGTAATCTATGCCCAAGGTGAAATCTGGTACGGGGAAGGTGGCTCCGATGTAATTGGTCAAGGAATTATTAATGACGCCCTAAAAAAAGCTAGGGAAGATGAGGATGTAAAGGCAATAGTGTTGAGGGTAAATTCCCCTGGCGGTAGTGCATTGGCCTCCGATATTATTTGGCGCGAGATCGAAGTTACCAAGCAATCCAAACCAGTGGTGGTTTCCATGGGCGATGTTGCTGCTTCGGGAGGTTATTACATTGCGGCGGGAGCCGATAAGATTTTCGCAGAACCTACTACCATTACGGGGTCTATCGGAGTTTTTGGAACTATTCCCAATATAAGTGAACTGGCCGAAAATATAGGTGTCAATGCAGAACAGGTGGGGACCAATAAAAATTCGGTGGACTATTCACTTTTTGAACCTATGGGCGATAATTATAGGAGCAATGTTCTGGAGGGGATCGAGGCCACTTATGAAACATTTTTGGAGAAGGTGGCCCAGGGCCGTGGAATTACCATGGCACAGGCCGATAGTGTTGCCCAAGGTAGGGTATGGAGTGGGGTAGATGCCAAGCGTTTGGGACTGGTAGACGAATTGGGCGGACTGGATGAGGCTATTGCAGCGGCTGCTAAAATGGTGGATTTGGACAACTATGGAATAAGAAAACTTCCTAAGTACAAATCGGATTTTGAGAAGTTAATGGAAGATTTGGGAGGTGCCACAACCAAAAGCAAGGAAAGCATTATAAAAGAAGAAATCGGTGCAGAGGCATATGCCATTTTAAAGGAGATAAAATCCGCGATGGAAAATAAAGGGGTTCAGGCCAGAATGCCTTTTACCTTGAATATCAAATAGAAAAAATTTAATCCAAAAAAGGATTGAGCCCAAAAGACCGTTCAAAAACATTTGGACGGTCTTTTTTTTGATTATAAAATGTATTGATGTCTTCTGTCTTAAGAACTATTATCGTTACTTTTTCCCTATAGTTTGAGATTTTTCAATTCGCTGGATAACCCTTCTCTGTAATCATCATCCAAAGCATTATTTTAAATTTTGTTGTTCGACCAAAATCACATCTTTATGCGATTTCGGAAAGAGATTATGTTCTTTAGGTTTAACACAAATTAAATCATTAGGTGCGATGACTAAAACAACTTTGATGTGTATATTTTTTTTATGTTCCAGTTTTGTTTCCTTAGGACAGAAATCATTGGATGAAATTAAGAAGGAATATGACAGTTTAACAATTAACAGTAATTATGGCAACAATCCGGATACCGGAAAATATTATGACATCCGGGGCTTTAAAATGTATTGCGAAACTTATGGTGAAGGGCATCCATTGCTTTTAATTCACGGCAACGGAGCAAGTATCAGTGCTTTTGTTAAACAAATACCCTTCTTTTCAAAAAAGTATAAGGTTATTGTCGCCGATAGCAGAAATCACGGTCAATCTGTAGATAAGTTGGATTCCCTTTCCTATGAAATGATGGCAGATGATTACGCCGCCCTACTTTCGCAAATGAAAATTGATTCCGCTTACGTTTTGGGATGGAGTGACGGAGGTGTAAATGGTTTGCTATTGGCGATAAGACACCCCGAAAAAGTAAAAAAATTGGCTGTAACAGGAGCCAACCTGCAACCGGATTCTACGGCAGTTTCACCGGATGTATTGAAAAGGGTTGCCAAGACCTATAATATGTTTGAGAAAATGTTTAGTACAAAAGATGCTAAAACTCCACTGGATTCCATAGTTTATAAGTATATAAAGCTATTGGTGGAACAGCCCAATATAACAGTGGAGCAACTACATAATATAACCGCACCTACATTGGTTATCGGAGGAGATCACGATGTTATTAATCCAGATCATACCTTAAAGATATTTCACAATATTCCTAATTCATATTTGTGGATTTTGCCCAATTCCGGGCATTATACATTGGTGACCCATACAGATGAATTTAATAAAGTTACCGATGATTTTTTTACCACAAAATACAGGATAATAGAGGATAGGGGTAGGGAGTTTTAGTTTTAGAAACCTAGGTTTCGCATTTAAGCCTTGAAATTGCTATAATAAAAAGGCCGTCCCACTATTTGTGGAACGGCCTTACTCTATTTGGGTTTAATTATTTATTAGTTTTTCACCAAGTTTATTTCTACCCGTCTGTTTTCTGCACGCCCTGCTTTGTACATGTTGGTGGCTATAGGTTTGCTTTCTCCATATCCAATGGAAGTCAATCTAGAGCTGTTGATACCCTTTTCAATTAAGAAATTCTTAACGGCAAGTGCCCTTTCCTCCGATAGCTTTTGATTAAGTGGTACACTTCCGATACTGTCCGTATGCCCTTCAATGCTAAATTTTGCATTAGGGTATTCGTTAAGGATCTTTATAATATCTACTAGGACATTGGTAGATTCTATTTTAATGGTGGACTTGCCAGAGTTGAACAAAATAGTCTT
Source organism: Arenibacter sp. S6351L (assembly GCF_023016025.1). NCBI lineage: Bacteria > Pseudomonadati > Bacteroidota > Flavobacteriia > Flavobacteriales > Flavobacteriaceae > Arenibacter > Arenibacter sp. S6351L. Next base: position 120,190 of record NZ_JALKBB010000015.1, read on the forward strand.
GGCATACTCGTTTAGAGTTTTTTGAACCTCCTCGGTAACTTCTGGACATCCGTTGTTGGCAACCGTTCCAGCTACATCAGGGCAATTGTCATCCTTGTCCAATACACCGTCACCGTCCGTATCGGGCCAAGGGCATCCGTTGTTTTCCAAAACACCCGCTTCTTCAGGACAATTGTCGTCCTTATCCAATACACCATCATTGTCGGTATCTTCCCAAGGACATCCTTTGTTTTCTACAGGTCCTGCTTCCTCAGGACAGTTGTCATCTTTGTCCAACACTTGGTCGCCATCCGTATCTTTCCAGGGACAACCATTGTTTTCCACAGGTCCGGGAACCTCTGGACATCCATCAACCTTATCCAACACACCGTCCTCGTCCTTATCTTTTGGTCTGGATTGGTAAATAGGAATTTTTAATCCGGCATAAACATCCGCACCTTTGGAGTTGTCACTGGTCAAAACTGTTAAAATGGAACCAGAACCAATATACAGTGGCCCTGCCCTAAGGCCAGCTCCCCACTGGACACCTAAGTTTTGTACATAGCTAACGGGAGAATAAAAACTAAACCATTTGCTTTCGAACCTAGGGGTAAGAGATACAATATTGGCAATACTATTGGTATTGGTATTGCTTTTTGAAGTTATTGATAAATCGGTATTTAGATTCATATAAAAGTGATTGTTTATGTTCCAATCAGCATTTAGATGCAAGGCTGTAGGTAAAACTGCTTTTGATGCGTTTCCAGACCTGATTTGTGTGTAAAGGTTGTTCAACTTGTCCTCAAAACCTTCTTCGTTATCAAAATCGTCTTCGCTAATAGAATTGGTAATGTCATAGGCCTCTTCGCTCCCTTTATATTTAAGGCTACCCAAGTCCGTTAAGGATAGGCCAAATTTCAATTTGTATTTGTTGATGTCCTTTGGAGCGTAGGGATTGCCATCCTTGTCAGTTACTGTATAGTCTGCAAAATTGGGCCTCCATTCGTAAATGAAACCTAGGTCTACTCCAAAGCCGTCCGCACTCTTGACAAATTCGTAGTCTTCAAAATCGTTCGTAATGTTGTCACTGTTGCCATAGGATATTTCACCTTGGGAATCAATGCTTCCTGTGGTTCCGGAACCATCTGCATCATAATCTATAATTATATTCTTTCCACTGGAATAGGCGTTGCCATATCCCATTAGGTATTTTAAGGAGATACCTCCCTTAAGAAAATGTTGTTCCTCGTTCATTAGCACTGTGGCATAGGTGATTCCTGTTTCTGCCCAGGCATTGGCGCTCATCTGATAGTCGCCTTCGTTTACATTGAAATCTTCATTTTCGTCGAACTCATTGGAAATATTGTCATAGGTATCTCCATTAATATCGTTTACATTAAAAAATACCCTTCCCCTGGTGAAAACTGCCAATGAGTTCCTGGAATTAATGTTGAACATAAATGATGGTCCCAAGATATCAACATTGCCATAAGCATTATTTGCATTTTTTGGGGATTTTGTTCCATCATCATCAAAATCAAAATCGTCTTTAATAATGTCCCCGAATTTTGCACCATAATAGTCGTTTCCAATGAGTCCGCTAACCCCAATAAGGTTAATGTCCGTTTTAAACCTGGAATCAACAATATTCGCGGGATTGGAAATTAGGCCGTGCACCCCATTGTAATTGTCAGTTCCAAAACCAATGTAAGATTGGCCCTGTACCGTTGCGGCAATTAAAATAATGAATGCTGTTAAAATGCTTTTGTTCATGCTTAAAAATTTAGTTTATTTCTTTTTTATTGTTAATCGACCCCTGTTCTCGTAAATTTGGTTTTTTCAAGGGCCAAATTGTAGGAACGCTTTAATTGGGATTAAATTATAATATGTTAAAATTTTTAATTTTATATGGGGAAATCGGTCTTAAAGGAAGAGGATAAGAAGTTGGCTTTTAGGATTTACCTCTATTTGGGAGCTTTGTTCATTACCTCCTTGGTTGTTTCCAATCTAATTTTTCAAAAGTTTTTTTATTGGAGGCCTTTTGGGGATGTTTCGGTTTTAGGAGCTTCGTTATTTGAAATCTCGGTGGGTATTTTGCCCTATCCCCTTACCTTTTTGATTACGGACCTTATTTCGGAAATTTATGGCAGAAAAAAGGCAAACCAAATTGTTACTGCGGGAATTTTTGCATCCTTTTTTTCCATGGGGATTGTATTGCTGGCCAACTTGGTCCCTGCATTGCCGAATTCGCCAGTTAGTGATGAGGTGTTTAGCCATGTTTTTGCATTATCTCCAATTGCCGTTCTTGCATCAATGTTGGCCTATCTTTTTGCTCAGTACATAGATATAGGTATTTATCATTTCTGGAAAAAATTGACCAACGGGAAACATCTTTGGCTACGTAATAATTTTTCTACTTTTCTTTCCCAATTCATAGATACCTTTACGGTAGTGGGCCTTCTGTGTGTATTTGAAGTGTTGCCATGGTCCATGTTCTACGGACTCGTTGTCAGTGGTTTTATTTTTAAGGTAATTGTGGCCTTCTTCGACACCCCTTTTCTGTATTTTTTCGTATATCTATTTAGAAGGCGGTTTAATTTGAAAGTAAACCAGGAAATTGATCTTGAGGCATAATAAAACTTGCTTTTTGCTGTTCTAATCGAGTAGGCTAATATTTTAATTATAATATAGGTGAACTAGTTGGGGCGACAGTATTCAAATTGTGTTTTATTTCGATGTTAAATTTTGTTTAAACTAGGTGGGAATTTTGATTTTACTTGGTGATATATCGTAGAATTGCGTCAATATTTAAAGGTATACGTTTAATCTTATGGCCAATTTCTATTTAATATTGGACCATATGCCTAAATGTAAAAGAAAAGATTGCTCATAAAAGGGGTGAATTGCTCCTGTCCGGCCTAAAATTGATTGTATTGCTTATAATATTATAAATAGTAACAGATGAAAAAGAAAATTTTAAAGATTGTTGGTGGTTTATTTTTGGTAGTGATTTTACTACTTATTGCCGCCCCGTTTTTCTTAAAAGGTAAAATTGCGGGTATCATCAAGGATAAGGTAAATAATAGTATTAATGCTACTTTTGATTTCTCAGAGGCCGATTTAACTCTTTTCAGAAGTTTTCCCAATGCCACGATTACCTTGGATAAAATAACACTTATAAATAAGGCTCCCTTTGAGGGCGATACCCTTTTTGCCTCTAATAAGGTAACCTTGGACATGTCTATTAAGGAACTCTTTAAGGATGCCAATGAGCCCATTGCAATAAAAAGTTTAATCCTCGATGGTCCGTTGTTAAATGTAAAAGTGGATAAGGAGGAAAATGCCAACTATGATATTGCCATTAATGATGGAACTTCTCCAGACGTAACTGCGGATACATCCTCTTCCGAAGGAGGATTTACCTTGTCCATGGAATCCTACGCAATTAATAATGCGGCCATAAAATATGATGACCTTTCCAGTGGCATGTACTTTGCCATTACAGAAATGAACCATAGCGGTAAGGGAGATCTTTCCTTGGAAAATTCTGAACTCGACACAGAGACCAGTGGTTTGGTTTCTTTTGTAATGGATAGTACGCAATATCTGAACAAGAACCCGGTTCAATTAAAGGCCCTTATAGGTGTAGATTTAAAGGAAAGCAAGTATACCTTTTTAAAGAATGAGGCCATGGTAAATCAACTGGCCTTGGTGTTTGAGGGGTTTGTGAAATTGAATGAGGACAACCAGGAGGTAAATATTAGCTTTAAAACGCCTTCTTCCGACTTTAAAAACTTTTTGGCAGTTATTCCAGAGGCTTATTCCAAGGATATTGCACAGGTGTCCACAACTGGAAACTTTACCGTTGCCGGTGAATTTAAAGGGATTGTGGATGATGATCACATTCCCCAGTTCAAAATCGATATAAATTCTGATAACGCCTCCTTTAAATATCCTGATTTGCCAAAATCGGTCCGAAACGTATTTATAGATACCGAAATTTCAAACAATACTGGTATTACGGAAGATACCTATGTGGATATCCGTAAGTTATCCTTTATGATAGACGAGGACAAATTTAATATGGTTGCCAAAATAAGTGACCTTATGGGTAATACCAAGGTGAATGCCAAGATAGATGGTAAGATGAATTTGGCAAATATCTCCAAAGCTTATCCGGTGCCGGCCGATTTAAATTTAAAGGGAATTTTAAATGCCGATATTTCTACTGCTTTCGATATGGCATCCATAGAAAAAAAGAAGTATGAGAATACGAAGACCAACGGTACCCTAAATTTAAAGGACTTTGAATATAAGTCAGATGAATTCCCCAACCCTATTATTTTAAAAAGTACTTCGGTTACTTTTAATCCGGCCACGGTAACCCTAAACAAATTGGAAGGGGCAACTGGCAAGACCGATTTTGATGCCTCCGGGACCATCAATAACCTACTGGGATTTATGTTCAACAATGAAAATGTCGAGGGCAACTTCAATCTAAAGTCCAACACTTTTGCCATTAATGATTTTATGGTGGCTGAAACAACTACTGGGAACAGTGGGGGAGAAAAGGGGTCTCCAACGACATCCACAGAGGAAAAAATAAAGATACCTTCCTTTTTGGATTGTACCATAAATGCTAGCGCCAACACTGTAATTTATGACAATCTTACCTTGAAAGATGTCAAAGGAACTCTTCGAATTAAGGACGAGAAGGCAATTCTGACCAATATGACATCTTCTATATTTGATGGTAAATTGGCCTTGAACGGTGAGGTGTCCACCAAGGATGCTACACCTACCTTTGCCATGAAATTGGGGATGGAAAGTTTTAAGATTGCGGAGACCTTCAAGGCCTTGGAAATGTTTAGGACATTGGCGCCTATAGCTAAGATTCTTCAGGGAACTTTAAATTCAGATGTACAGATATCAGGAAGTTTAAAGGATGATTTTACTCCCAATTTAAATACCATTTCCGGTAATATTTTGGCCGAGTTGATGACCAACCAAATTGATGCCAAAAGTGCACCTTTACTCAGTGAACTGGATAGTAAGCTAAGTTTTTTGAATCTTGAAAAATTAAATTTAAAGGATTTGAAAACGGCATTGACGTTCGAGGACGGTGTGGTAAAGGTTAAGCCATTTACGATTAAATATCAAGATTTTGCCATAAATATAGCCGGTAGCCACACTTTCGACCAAAAATTGAACTATGCGGCTACTATTGAAGTGCCTGCCAAGTATTTGGGAAAGGATATTAATAACATTATAACAAGGATTGACGAAAAGTCATTGGAAAATTTAACTATCCCCGTTACTGCCAATATTGGCGGAGGTTATACCAATCCTACAGTTACTACAGACCTTACTTCTGGCATAAAAAATCTAACGGCACAGCTTGTGGAGATCGAAAAACAAAAATTGATCAATAAGGGTAAGGACAAGGCCAAGGATTTTATAGGTGATCTTATTGCAAAAAACCAGAAAGCTACGGACTCTACCAAAAAAGAAAACCAGGAGAAAACCCAAGATGTCATAGGAGGTCTTTTGGGAGCTGCCACAAAAAAAACGGATTCTACCGTAAAAACAGATTCCACTACTACGGCCAAAAAGGAAGCTCAGAAAGAAGTAGCTAAAAAAATTATAGGAGGACTATTTAGTAAGAAAAAGGAGGAAGAAAAGAAAAAAGATAGTGTGCAGTAAACAACTTCTAGAAGGTCTAAAACCCTAAGTGAAATATTTAGATTGGCTTTAGGCCGGAAATTTATGGGTGCAAACTAAATCAGAGGAAGTAGTATGCACCTATTTAATGTATGGCTAAAATCGTTGTTACATTGGTTAAACCGATCTGAGGGAGGATCCTAATCCTGAGCTGATGATATAACTTCCTCCAAAACTGTAATTAAATCCTTAGGACTTTTAAGGTAGGTTACCATATTATCATTGTTTTCAGTTTCAAGATTAATTGGACTTCCAGAGAACAAAAGTGGTGTTTTGGTCTCCGATGATAATCTAAGAACCTTGTCTTCAACCACGGAAGGGGTTGTGGTAACAAAAAAGGTTAGTAGATAATTGGGGTTTACTAACTCGGCCATGGTCTTTACATTATCATAGGGCACATTCTGTCCCAGGTAAAAAACCCTCCATCCTAGTTGTTTGGCAATAAAGTGAGCCAATAATAGGCCAATCTCATGATTTTCGCCTTCGGCCAGAAACATTATTATCTTTGGAGCATTCTTTGGTGCAATAGGTAGTAAATCTATGGACGAACATATTTTTTGACGGATCAGGTTGGAAACAAAATGTTCCTGTGCCGGCATAATTTTATTGATACCCCAAAGAACTCCAACTTTATGTAGAAATGGATAAATTACCTCGGTAAAGGTAGTTAGAATGCCATTTTTTAATACCTGGGATTTGATAATGTTGTCAAATTCCTGTTCATCCAAATTAATCATACTCAATACCAAGGCCTTCACATCAGCGTCTTGGTTAGACTCGATCAAGGCGTCTTCAATCATTTTGTTAATTTCTTCGTCCGTCATCTTGCCTATAGTAGATAAACGCACACCTTGACTTCTTAGGATACTTATGTTTAATAACTTCTTTAATTGAGCATCCGTATAGAACCGGATGTTGGTTTCCGTTCTTTCCGGTACTAAAAAATCATATCTACTTTCCCATTTTCTCAGGGTATGTGAATTGATACCTGTTAGTGAAACTACCTGCGCCATGGAATATCTGCTCATATTGCTGTCTAATAAATTACAGGGTAAAGTTAAACAAATATTTCAGAGGAGGAGGCTTTTAAATGTTTTTGTCTAAAAATTTATACAAAAAAGTTGGACAAAGAAATTAAATGTTTATATTTGTCAAAGTATTAACCTAAAATAATTAGACATGAAAAGAATTGGCATTTATTTTTTAGCATTATTCAGTTCTATGTTATTTGTTGTGTCATGTAGTAATGACGATGACAATGACATAATTGATGAGCCCACTTTGAAGACCATTGTGGAAACAGCTCAGGATACAGACATTTTAAGTAGCTTGGTTGCTGCTTTGGCAAAGGCGGATGAAAACGCAGATTCAGATTTGATAGGAGCATTGAGCGGCAATGGTCCCTTTACGGTTTTTGCACCGACCAATGGTGCTTTTACTGCGCTATTGGCCAGTCTGGATGGATTTGATAGTTTAAGCGACTTCGATACTCCTGAGAAAAGGGAGATCCTTGCTGCTATTTTGAAGTACCACGTAGTAGTTGGAGCAGCAGCTACTTCCGGTTCTTTGACCAATGGTCAAGAATTTACCACTCTGCAAGGTGAAAAAATTACTATCAGAATTGACGGCGATGTTTATATTCAAGATCCGACCGATACGGATGCAAAAGTGGGGCCTGCGGATGTTTCGGCTTCCAATGGTATAGTGTATGTTATAGATAAAGTTTTGATCCCTCAGGAAGTTTTGGATGCCCTAAACCCAGAACCAATGCCGAACATAGTAGAATTGGCAATGGACACAGACTTTTTATCACTTTTAGTTGGAGCTCTTGTACAGGCCGATGCCGGTTTGGTAGACCTGTTACAGACAGATGGTCCCTTTACAGTGTTCGCACCTACCGATACCGCCTTTGCGGCCCTATTGGATGCTTTGGGTGATGATTACAACAGCTTGGCCGATTTTGACACTACTGAAGAAAAAGCGTTGTTGGCACAGATTTTAAAATATCACGTAGTTGCCGGAACTGCAGCCTTTTCGGGAGATTTGTCCAATGAACAAATGATAGAGACCGCCCAGGGAGAATCCGTAACGGTAAGTTTGACTGGTGGAGTTTTTATTCAGGATAAAACCGATGTGGACGCAACTGTAGCACCAGCTGATATCGCTGCTAGTAATGGAGTAGTACATGTAATTGATAAAGTATTATTGCC